>JBQTKE010000486.1:0-2025 GCA_052386435.1 Myxococcaceae bacterium | reverse complement strand
GGCCCTCGTTCGAATTCGCTCCGTCAAACGTCACCGCGCCCACTGCAACATCAGCATATCCGTCGCCATTGACGTCCCCTGCGCTTGCGAGGGTGCCACCAAAGAAGGCTCCCGTTTGGTTGGTCGGCTCAGCGATCCAGGCGGGGGCCAGCCCAAGGCCAGCCGCGCTGCCCAAATAGAGATAGGCGCGCCCTTCTTTCAGGGAAGAGCCACTTGCCCCAGCTGCTCCGACAAGGACGTCCGCGTAACCGTCGCCGTTGACGTCACCCGCCCCCGTGGCTGAAACGCCAAACCCTGCGGATATCTCGTCCGTCGGGTCTGCGGTCCACGCGGGCAGGGTCGACAGCCCCGCCGCGCTTCCCAGAAACAGGTATGCACGTCCCTCGTGCATGGCCGCGCCATCCCAACTGGAGGCGCCCACCACGACGTCACCGTAGCCGTCTCCGTTGACATCACCGACTCCTGACACCTGGAAACCGAACGAAGCGCCGGCTTGGTCGGTCGGGTCAACACTCCAGGCTGCGCTCGAAAGCAGCGGGTCGATGACAACCGGGAAGGTTGCGCTCTCCAGCGCCGCGGCCTCAATGCGCAGGGCGAGGACCTTCGTGCTCTCCTCCCACGCCATCGTGGCTGGAAGAGGACGGCCCGTGGCATCGTAGGCGTGCAATTCGGTGTACCGGAGCTCTCCGAACGCCCACCCGCCTTCTATCCTGCGGGCGGGGTGAGGGCTCTCGACCCGGCCGCGCACCGACAGCGCCCCCGAGGGCCGTTCGCGAACCGTGAAGCCCTGCTCAACGCCTCGATCGGTCGATTCGTACCACTCGACAACTCCTCCACTCCGCTCGTAGGCGACGCGCTTCCCTTGCGCGGTCGGGACAGGCGGTGCGTCCGCAGTGCTGTCCAGATACT
Source organism: Myxococcaceae bacterium (assembly GCA_052386435.1). Classification (GTDB taxonomy): domain Bacteria; phylum Myxococcota; class Myxococcia; order Myxococcales; family Myxococcaceae; genus JBQTKE01. The sequence goes on along the minus strand of JBQTKE010000486.1, from coordinate 1,116 downwards.
GAAACCGCCAGCCGTTGAGCTCGACGCCAGACCTGGTGAGCCGCAGATGCGCACCTCCGCCATGCAGCCAGAATCCACCCGCGGCAGGTTGAGCTCCTTGCGAGTCTTTGGAGGGGACTCGTCCCATCTGCGCGGGCCAATCGAGCGAAGCCGCGGGAGGAAGGGCCTTCGGCGATGGGGGAGACAGACGCCGCCCCGGCGACTGCGCCGCTGGCGACCAGAACAAAGCAGCAAGACCCACCACCACCAAACGGAGCCAGCGCGCAGTCATGAAACTTGTTGGGCGTCGCTCAGGAGCTGGCTCTGGTCTTCATCGGGCCCCCGGATGAAGCACCTCCGGACGGGGTCCCAGAAGACTTCTCCGCCTCCCTGGAGGTCTTGCCGTAGAGCGGATACAGCGCGGTTTCTTCGGCATGAATGCGCGCAACGAGCGCGTCCTGAACCTCATGCCAGTCCCGGGCGAAGGTCTGAACGTCAACGACGTCGTTTTCGTACTTCGTCAAGAACCTCAAGACCGCCTCGGTAATGCGCTCCATGTTGGACGCAAAGCTCTTTGCGACCAAGGCGAGGTGATCCTGCTTCGTCTCTTCCGCCCGCCTAACAAGCTCGGGGTAGAGGTCCTTGTCCTCCAGAGCCAAATGCGCGACGAGCGCACCCTTGATGAGATCCAGCGTCTCTTGGATCTCCGTCACGTTTCCTCCTGTCACGTGAGCGTCGAGCTGGCGCGCCAACTCCATGACCGCGTGGTGTTGCGCCTTCAGGGTCCCAATCAGATCCGTCATCTCGTTCACCTCCCGATCGCCTGAGGATACTCCACAGAGCTCGTCTCTGGCCTATTCAGAGGCGTGTGCGGTCGTGTCGCACCTCAGCTGGCGCGATTTCGACTGGGCAGGCGCGACGACGCACGGTTCGCGGCACGACAGGCCTTTCCAGTCGGGCGCGCAAAGCGGCAATCTCTACCGCTCGAAGAGTCCTTTGAGATCTCCCGTTCTGACTCGGGTTTCGCCCTTTTCTGAGTGGACTTCCGCTCAGGCGAGGATCAAAAGGGCAGCGTGAAACTGAAGTGCCAGCGTTGCGACATTCGGGGGTCAGCCGACCTCGCCTACATCTGGTACG
>JBQTKE010000485.1:0-13815 GCA_052386435.1 Myxococcaceae bacterium | reverse complement strand
TCACCGCCCGTCGCCTGCGCGAACTGAAAAGCACGGAAAGCCCAGAGCTCGGCCACCCATCAGGAGATACCTCACTCTTGGGCTGTCGACGCCTCCGCGGCCGAGTGGCTGACCCCAGATTGGTATGCCCGTTTCCGGCGGGGCCCATTTCGCGTCGGTGTCATCCTTGGAGCTCTGGAGCTCGGCGGACTCGCAGGTGCTGGGCTACTTGCCCGCGGTCGCTTTGCGGAGCGCGCGGAAGACATCCGGCACCGCGCCCTTGTTCGCTTTGTTGATGATCCACTTCGGCACGGCGCCGCCTGGATCCGTATAGACGTAATACGTCGCGAACGTCTTCTTCCCGTTCTCGCGCGGCTCCAGTCGCCAGAAGCCGTCGTTGATCTTCACGCGGACGCGACCGTCCTTCTCCGGCATCTTTCCGTCAACCGCGCTCCAGGTCACGAGCAGGGTCCCAGAGCCGTCCGATTCATCCACCAGCTTGATCACATAGTCGCGGCGAGAGACGAGCGGCGCGTTCACCACGCTGTAGAAGTAGATGACCTTGCCGTCGCTCTCCGCCTCCAACACCTTGCTCTCTTCGGTGTAGGGCATGGTCTTGTCGTAGTGCGCGTAGTCGCGGAGCGCCTTCCAGACCGCCTGAGGGTCCGCATCGATGAGGCCAATTGCCTTCATTTCGCGGACCGGGGTCCCCGCCTTTTCCCGGCTGAACACAGTGATGCCGTCTTCGCGAGCCGACTGTTCCCAGCCCGGGCCCGTGTCAGGAGAAGCGGCGAGGATCATCAAAGAGATCAAGGAAATCATGGGTTGGCTCATAGCTCAGGACCTGGTGAGGTGGGGGGTGATCGCAGCTCGGTGACGCATCGTCCTAAAACGGCGCAACATCAGGGGCTCTCCGTCCGAAAATGACGCATGGAGTGGCTGAGAATTCGCCCAGCCCTTGCCCAGGCCCGGCGGCTCATTCCCGCAGTGCGACCCGAGCCGCGGATCGGTGCGGTCACGCCAACTAAGCGCTGCGCCTCGTCGAGCGCGCTGGACGTGCTCACTGAAGACGTTCGCAGAGAGGTGGCGGACATCACCGAACGGCTGGCCCAGAAGGGCCTGACCGTCCGCGATTCGCTCCCTGCGAAGCTCAAGATGCTAGAAAAGGTCATCGCGTTGGCGAAGCGTGGCGAGACGTGGCCGTTCGAACGGCTCCACGAGGTCCACAACGCGCTGCTGATTGACCTCAACCCCGCGCAGCTCACTCAGCTTCGCGACGGGCTGTATCAACTGCGCGCGGACGCGGGCCAGTTCGTACAGCTTCCCAAGCGCCCCGTTCCTGGACTTCCGGCTAAGCTCGGCGAGGTCAATTCACTCCTCACCGGAATCAGTCACCGCCCCGCGGGACTCGCTGACGTCCAGCGCGCGCCGGAGAATTTGGCCGCATCGTCTCGCACCGCGCTCGGGGAGGAGGCCAAGCGCTTCGCGGAAGGCGGGACCAACCCGTTGCCCGTGCTCCCTTCCACGCTCAAGTCCGCGGAGAAGAAGCTGGCGAAGATCCAGCGAGAGCTTCAGACCGCCGCGGGAAATCCGGCTCGCCAGCGCAGCCTGATCGCCGCGCGCGCAACGCTCACTACGCTGATTGAACAGATGCAGTTGTCCGATTCGCGCAGCGCGCTGTCTCGCACGCGTGGCCTCGTCGGCGTGGTGGGCGGCGCGTCGCTGCTCCCGAACCTCGCGGCCGCGTACGTGGAGGCCGGTGTCTCCTTCGGCGTGAAGGGAATGCACACCCGCGAGCGGCGCATTGAGCCATACGCCATCCTCACCGGGAGCACCGCGATCGCGTCGCCCGGCTACTTCGCCAGCAAGAGCCAGAGCCGCAGCTGCTGGACCCTCAACGCGCCATTCCTCGGAATGGGCAGCCACCCCGTCCTGGGAAAGACCGTCTGCGTCTTCGTGCCGGGTCTGTTCACGTTTCAGGTTGGATCCGCCGGAGCGCTGAATCTCAAAGTGATGGCGCCGTTCAACTTCTTCGGCCTCTTCGGCGGCGTCGCGATTCTTGTGTCGTCGCCGAAGCTCGCGCCCGTGACTGGGCCCGTCGTGGAAGCAGCGATGAGAACGGCGAAGACCGTGGGCAAACCGTTGGCGCCGATCGCGCAGCGCGCAGGCACTTTGTGGGGAAGCGCTCGAGCGCGGTTCTATCCAGCTGCCACCGAGCGCAAGGGAGCGACGGCCACCGACCGAGTCCGTTGAAGATTACGACAACGCCTTCACCTCACTGGATTTTCGCGCACGAAGCGGCTAGCAGGTTGCCGCCTTCTGGTGCCTTGCGACAAGTCGGCCGGTTGGTGCGGGGGAGCACGCATGGAACGGCAAATCTCAGCCGTTGTGGCTCAGGAAACTTCCCGTCACCTCCACCGGAAAATCAGTTTTCAATTTCAGAGTCCGCGAGAATTTATGAGCCGAGCTTTCCTGACGGTCTGCGCCCTTGCGGCGAGTGTTGGCTTCATCGTGTTGCCCGCGTGCACTTGGGAGTGCAACGCCTCCACGTGCGCTGACGGTTGCTGCGATGAAAAAGGCGTCTGCATGGTCGGAGGTTCTGAGGACGCCTGCGGCCTCAACGGCGCCGCATGTCGGAGCTGCCGAGGTGGAACGTGCAACGCCGGGACTTGTCAAAACCGTTGCACCCCTGCGACCTGTCCCAACGGCTGTTGCAGCGAGTCCGACCGCTGTGAGAAAGCCTCCGGGGCGAGCTGCGGCAAGAACGGTTCCGCGTGTGTGAGCTGCTACGGCGGACTGGCAGACAGCCAGTGCATCGACGGCGTTTGCCGCGTCTGCGACGCCACCAGCTGCCCCAACGGTTGTTGCGACTCAAGCGGCCAGTGCAAGACAGACACCGATCAATTCAACTGCGGCACTCGGGGCGCGGCCTGCGAGTACTGCGGCAGCGGAAGAATGTGTGGCGCCGCGAGAGTCTGCATCTCCTGCGGTGCGTACAGACAATCCTGTTCCGCGTCGACTCCCTGCTGCAGCAGTTGGGTTTGTAAGTCGGACGGACTCTGCGGTCTCTGAAAGATCTCGCCATGATCCCCTCAACGCTTTTGTTGCTTGCGCTGTCCGTTACCAACTGGGACGCAACCTTTCCGCCTGCGGCACTCGCCACGCACCTGGATGGCCGCACGCAAAAGGCCATTGTCATTGCAGCAGGCGAACCCACGGATGAAGCGCGTTCGGCCGCTTCCGCCTTGCAGAAAGCGCTCACCAAAACCGTCGGCGTGAAGTTGGCGATGGGAGACGAGGCCGTTAAGAAGTCGGTTGCCGACTCGGACGAGCAGCTTATCGACAATGCCAAGCAGCTGCCGGCGGACACCTTCTTCGTGGTCCGCGTTTTCGCGAACGATGCGGAGAAAACCAGCACCGTGGTGGTGACCGCGTACGACAAGAACAAGAAGCTGCTCTTCGCTTTTTCTACCGAACCCACCACGCCGCTGGCAGCCAAGGAAGGCACCCAGGCCGCGGAAGGTGTGAGCCGCTCCGCAATGGAGAGCGTCTACAGGTTGGATCCCGTGCGCACGGCGGACGGCAAGCTGTCTCCCTATGAAGAGGAGAAGCTTGAAGTGGAGGAGGGCGTTCTCGTAAGTGTGAACAGCGGCAACGTCGTCGGCGGATGGAGCCGGATCGTTCAGGGTAAATATCGACGGCAAGTCGAGATCGAGGATTTCTTTTCCATCGTCGGACGCGATGACCTTCGGGACTTTTACGTGGGGCGCTCGCGGCTGAAGACAGCGCTGACCGTGGCCGGCATCATCGCGACTTGCGCCGGCGGGGCGATGACCGTCTACGGTATGGTCCAACCGTGCCAACGACAAGACGCCAACACGTTCGCATGTCTGCAAAGGGATAAGTCGCTGCTCTATGGCGGATTGGGGCTCGGAGCCGCCGGACTCGTCTCTTGGATCGTTGGCCTTAGTCTCAACCGAAATCCCGTGACGCTGAGCGAAGCGCGCAAGCTCGCGGACGACCACAACCGCAAGCTCTCTAGGGACATCGTCAGTCAGGCGAAGAGCCCAACGCCTCGATTCCGAATCGCTGCGGCCCCCACTGCCGGCGGAGCGTTCTTTCAATTCGGTGGTGAGCTGTGACTTCGGGGTGGGTCGTTCTCTCGCTGACGCTTTCCGCAGCGCCAGTCGTCAAGACCGACCTGCTGCAAGAGCTTGAGAGACAGCAGCAAGAATTGTTCGAGAGGCTCGCGCCGTCGGTGGTGTTCATTCGCGACGAAGACTCCTTCGGCTCAGGATTCTTTATCGACAGCGATGGACTGATCCTGACCAACGCTCACGTGGTCGGAAAGGCGTCCGAGCTCCACGTCGTCCTGCACGACGGCCGCAAGGTTGTGGGGAAGGTCCTCGAGCGCGCTCCTGACAGGCTTGACCTGGCGCTGGTGAAGGCGGAGGTCAGTGGCGTGAAGGCGGTGCCGACCGCGAGCATCTCAGAGCTTCGCGTCGGCAACTGGGTGGGTGCTGTTGGACATGGACACGGCGCTGCTTGGACTTTCAACACCGGCATGGTGTCGAACATCTATCCGGTCGACAGCGAGCGGCCCTTTTTTCAAACGCAGATCCCCCTCAATCCCGGCAACTCTGGCGGCCCCGTGTTCGACCGCCAGGGGCGGGTGTTGGGAGTCGTGACCGCTGGTATCACCGGAGCCAATGGCATCAACTTCGCGATCTCCCTAGACGTCGCCAGACGCGCGCTTCCGCTGATCGCCAAGCAGTGCAGTTGCGTGGTGGTGAACGCGCCCAAAGGTGCGCCGATTTTTGTCGACGGTAAACTCGTTGGCACTGGCCCACGCGTCGTCCTCCAGACGAGCGAAGGGAAGACCCACGACGTGTTTTCGCTCGTCGGCAGTCAGCGAAAGCGCGCCACCGTGACCTATCCCGCGCAGAAGGAAGTCACCTTCTAACCGAGGCGTAGAAGCGCCGGGGCCACCTGTTCGGTACGCGGCCCGGAGGCGCGCCATGCGGCTGCCGCCTTGACGCTCCAGGGCTGACCGGCCTGCTTTACCCGGTGCTGAAGTCGCTGGAAGATCCGTTCAGAGCCAATAGGTCGGGCGAGAACCGGTCCGCTCCATCATCTGGGCGGCACGGTCATCCTTCGACAGCGCGGAGGGGTCCAGAGTCAGGCCTGCCTTCACCAGGCGGTCCTTGAGCAGCTCCACCGTCTTCGCCACGTCTTGGCGGAAGATTTCTCGGTACGATTCCAGCTTCGCCTTGTCCGCGAGTAGCTCCGCTTGATTGGCAGGGTTGGTCGCCAGACGATCGTCGATGGCGTCCATCGCTCTCATGAAAACGTCGGATGAGGCAGCGTCCCACTCAGCTTCGACGTGAAGTCCGGTTCCCACGCGGGCGTCTTCGTCGCCAATGTCATTGGGCAGCGCCGCGCGCGCCCAAGGGTCATAGACGTTGTAGCGGTCGGCGGAGACGATGAAGGTCTCTCCAGCCGGCATGAACTGACCGTACTTCTGGAGGAGCTGCCCCATTTCCTCGAGAGTGGCGATCTGAGCATCCAGCTTCTTCGCGTAGGCCTCCATGGCCGGCGGCACCCGGTTGCCCGCGGCGGTGAGCGCGTCCATCTGGGTGGTCAAATCATCGCGACGGTTTTTCACCTCGAAAAGGCCGTCCATCCGCAAGTGCGTTCGGCGACGACGCTGCAGCACCATGTGTTGAGGCTGCAGGCGAAGCTGGCCGTCTTCCGGCAAAGTCCCCGCGTCCTTCGCCAATTGGTAGAGCTTCTGCGACACCGACAGCGGGTCGCCTCCAGCTTCGCGGCCAGTCACCAACGCGCTGTGGGCCTGCTGTTCGTCTCCTTGTTCCCAGCGCTTTTCGAATTTGCGCACCGAAGAACGGCCGGTGAGGGGGTCTACCTGTCGGCCAGCCTTGGCCTGCACCAACACGCGTCGAACATCGAAAGGGGGATCATCGTCAAAGCGAACCCGAGCACGCACTGAAGCCCCGGCGTTGGTCAACGAGCGGTTGGCGTCGTCGTAATACGTTTCACGAAACATCTCATTTCCGTCTTGAAAGACCGGAGTGCCGTCTGGATTGTTTCGCGAGATTTCCAGGTGTAACGGCAACTGAAATTGTTCCACCAAGGCCATGGCCTCGGGATCGTCCCACTTCGGCTGATGGAGTTTCTCAAAGGGCGCCGGGCCCGTGTTCGCGCGAAAAATCCGCGCCGCGCCGTTTCCGGTGGCGAAGTCCGCCCAGCTCTCCTGCTCGGAGCGGTCTCGTTCCCACGGGTTATTGACGGGATTGGCGAGGATGTCCGGTCCAATCGACGGCAGTTGACCCGTGGTCGCCGTTACGCCACCACCGAGGTCCACCTGACTATTGGCAGCCAGCTTAGAGCCGTAATCATGGTCCACGGCGTCCAGGCTCAAGGTTTGTGCGAGCGTCGAAGTCGGAGACAGATTCAGGGTGAGGTTGGTGTCAGTTGACCGAGCGGCATCGTCAATCACTTCGAGAAAGTCCTTGAAGGTGATGCGGAAGCGCTCCGCGAACGTGGAGACGATGTTCTTGTTGGACGCGTTCTCTTGGATAAACGCATCCCAGTCCGCCTGGGTCACCAGCTCGTTGGGGCCAGTCGGGCCCTGCAGGGTGACGCGAATGTTTTGTCCAATCAATTTGGCGGCCGCGGCGGGCAACCAGGTACCCGTGTCTCCCTGCTCGTCAAACAAAGCGGCCGAAGTCGTTCCGCCGATGAATTGGCGTCCGGGTTTGATTTCGATTGGCATAGAAGAGCTCCTTAGGTTCCCGATTATCGCGAGCCGAAGACCGCGAGTTGTCCGCGAGTTGCTGGGCGCGCAACTGTCGGTACGGGCCTGCAGACAATAGGAAGAAACCCATTGCTTTGCGGGGAACCCATGTCTGTTGCCGATGTCCGAGATGCCTTCGCTGTCGCTCTCACCGACAAACGCATCACCCCGTCCGAGGTTGACCAAGTCGTCGGTTCCGCTGGAAACATTGGCGAGAACGAACAGGAAGCGTTGGTTGAGGGGTTTGAAGCCGGCGACGCATTTTTGGAGCCGGAGGCGCGGACCAAGGCGGCGGCGCTGATGGTAGAGCTCCCCCAGTGGCGGGCGCGCGCTGAGAGCATCAATGCAGAAGTGGAGCGCCGAGCGCCCCGTCTGCGTGCCGAGGTGGACGAGAAGCTGTCCGCCGGCGTGGACACGCGCAGCTACGGGGGCGCCCGGATCCCGGAGGCGGTGAAGACCCTGGTTCGCGATGCGTTGGCCAATGGCACCACGGCCTATGATGTCCGAGAAATGAACACGGATCCGGTGCTGGACACTGAGCACGGCGAGCCGACGCTTACGATTGAAGGCCAGTTCAATCCTTACGCGCAGGAACAGCGCGCGGTGGATTCGATGGCGTTCGACTACACGGAGCTGACGCCGGAGAAGATCGAAGCGGACATGCGCACGCCCCAGACCTACAACGAGATTGTTGGGTACGAAGGCTCAGGCAACGACCAGCGCGCGGTGTACAAGCAGGTGACCGCGTCAGGGAACGGTCGAATCAACGCGCTCTACGACGAAGCCACCCATCCCGATACCCTGGCGCGCGCTCGGGGCGGACAGAAGTATGCAAACAACTTCGCCATTCTCGCGGACGGCTCCGTGCATTGCGTTCCCGCGAGCCGGCGCAGCGCCGACGAGCCCTGGCGCATCCTGACCACCGCTTCTCTCGCTCGCGGCAAACCAATGTTGATCAACGGCCACCTCAACATGGAGAAGGGTGTCGTCAATTACGTGGGCATCTCCGGCCGTCTGTCCAAGCTTGCGCGGAATGGTGAGCGGTTCATCGACCCGGTCGAAGTGCTTAAGGCGTGGGGCTTCAAGACCGCGCCGGGACTGCAAGCCACCTACGAAGGCTGAGCAGTCGGCGGAAAGTGGACGCTTCACAGCGTGGCATCGCTTCGATTTCTACGGTTCCGCTGGCTGAGGTCCCTGCACCGGCCTGCCGCGAATCTCATGGGCGAAAAGCCAGCTGATGGCGACGCTGCGAACATCGCGTAGACCTGCTTCGAACGCTTCGCGGGTGAGACGCTCCGAACCGTCTGGATCGTCCAAGTGAAAGAGCGCTCGCATTTGCGAACGCTCCTGCTCGAGGTGCGCCCTTCCCGTGCGGATCCGTTCTTGCGCGGCGGACTGAAGCGAGGGGTCCTGCGCCTGTCGTTGTTCGCTCGGTCGGCAGTCGTTAAAGGGTTTTTCGAAGAACCACCGTGCCGCGGCGTCAGCTGCCTCGGCGGTCGTCCCTGCCTCCAACGAACGCAGGAGCCCATCAAGCTCCGTGAGCCGCTTCTCGCTCACTACGACGAACTGTTGAGCAACGTGTCTTGCGGTGCTCACGTAGCTCGCCGATTGACTGCCCGGTTGAGCGGTCTTGAGTTTGTCGAGCACCGCCCTCCCCAAGGCTTCGAGATCTGCTTCCTCGCCGCTGGCATTCGCGGCCGCTTTCATCCCATCCCCTGGGCCAACCCCAGAGGAGAAGAACCTTGCCCCACTCGCCTGAGAGTCGAGGTGATCGCGTAACAGCCTTGCTCGGGAGCCCCACTTCGCACCCGCAACCTCGCGGTGCAGAACGAACGTCTGGTGCGAGTCGCCGGGAGTACCTCCGTTGACGTCGCTGAGCATCAGGTCCTGGTTGCGTCCACCACCCATCCAAGGCGCGGTGCGATCTGGCACGAACACCGCCGAGCGGATGGTGCTTTCTGCCTCCCAATCTGGACTCTCGCTGACCCGGTGAGCGACGACAGTGCCGTCATCTTGGGGACCGTGTTCAACAAGAACCGAGCGCCCGAAGAATTCCCGCTCGGTGGGCGCCGGAAGATCAAAAACCAACTCCGTGACGTCGCGATCCAATCCGCCCGTGAAGCTGGCACCGCCCAGACCAGTGCGGAAAGCCTCATCGGATTCGAACCGGCCTAACGTGTCGATGGGAACGGCGACCGGCGGATAGGAAGGCAGCGGGTGCTGCGGTTTCGCGTAGCCGCTCTGCAACAGTCCCCTGCGTCGCAAGTAGGTTTGAAGGTTCTCCGTCAGAACATGAAAGCTCTGATCGTGGTCCATCTGGAAGACGCGCCCTCTGAGCTCACTCGCTTCAAGCGTGTCGGTGCTCTGCAGTCCCAGCAGCATGGCGGTGTTGCGATTGCGAACCACACCGCTTTGAAGACCCGAGCTGAACAAGGCCTCGCACGCTTCACGAACCTCATTTTCAGAGACCACTCCCTCCGCCACGAGCCGGGTGAACCGGGGTGAAGAGAGAACGCGTTGGAGGAGCTGCTCGAAATGCTCTTCCTTCTCCGCTTCGCCCACGTAGCGAAAGCGCGCTCCGGACCGCGCCTCTGCGTTGAAGGCTTCCACCGCGGCTTTTACCTGGAGGTTCCAGGGCGCCGGCGAATCGTCGGAAACGATGACCGTCATCCGCGCTCCGTCTGCGCCCTTTTCGGAATCCCCCGCGCGATACCCGAAGCGCGTGAAGTTCTCATCGTGCGTTCGAAGGACATCCTTGAACGCAGCCACTTGCTCGTCGGTGGAGCAGTAACTGATGACAGAAACGGCGCGGACACTCCCGGGTTCTATGGGGCGCGGGTGCAGGATTTTTCCCAGGGGTGCTTCGGTCGGTGAGACGGTCCAGGCATCTTTGAGGCGCTCCGGACTGAGCTCAGCGGACCGAGGGTTCTGCAGGGCGTGCCGATTGATGACATGCGTGTCGGTCAGGAAGAGATCTTGTCTGGTCGCCAAGCGCATGCGCCAAACCACCACCTCCAGGCGCGCTCTTAAGAGTTTTTGCTCGCGAGAAGAGAGGCCCGGAGGAAACTCGAGCGCAGCTTTTTCCGCGGTGCCCAAGAGCGTGTCACGAACGTCCGGGCGATTAAGCACGAATCCCAGATCGACACTTCCCCGGAGGTCTGGCGCCCGAAGGACCGCAGACAGCTGCACCGCGTGCGAAGCGACCACGGTCTTCTGCATGGCGCTGGTCAATGGTGGCGCGCGGGGCGGGCGTGCGAAACGAATAGCCATCGCGCTCACCCTACAAGCCCTCTCGTGGCCAAGCATTGGCGCTTCGCGTCAGATTCCCGGCAGTGAGCGGTTGAGGAGCGCGCCGAGCCCAGGGATTCCCATCTCTGGGTCCTGCGTGAAGAGAAGATCCAGCTCGGTCGCATCGCCACGGATTGTGATCACCTGCTGAAAAAGCTGTTTGGCAAGGGCGCTCGCTTTGTCGAGCAGGACGGCGTGTGTGTCCATCACCCGTGGATCCATGAGCCCGTTCCAAGCGCGGAAACCTTCGAGGTGATCTTCAAAGGCCCTGGCAGATTGAACCAGCTCCGTCAAAGAGGCCCTGGTCTCCTTGAGCGCGCGCTGACGTCCCGCGAGATCTTCCGGGAGCGCGATCGGCTTGGCCAGGCGGTTGATCACGTCTCCAAAACGTCTCATCTTTTCAGGTGGTGCCCACTCTGTGCCGCGACCGTTCTCCTCCCACATCCTCGCTTGCAACGCGTCATAGCTCGCGGCGAGCTCTTCGGCTTCGCCGCGTACTTTTGACATCGTGGCGACAACCTCGGGGAGCACCTCGCCCCATGACGCGATCTGTTCGTCGGCCTTCCGGGACAGCTCCTTCGCCAGGTTTCTGTATTCCATGCAGCGGTGACTAAGAGCGTGGCAATACATCTGCTTGCGTCCTTCCGGCCCAAGGGTTGGCTCTTCGCCCGCCTTCTGTCGAACCTGTGGAGTCGGAAGCGCCTCGTGGATCGCCAGCTGCGACTGCAGCGCTGCCAGCTGAGCGCTCATGAGCTCGCGCTCCAGACTTGGTGCCTGGCTTCTGAGCGCCATCATCTCGCGTTGAAGCTGAGGTGTGGTTCTGATCTCCGCCCAATCGAGCGTATGGTCCGGCTCCTCTGGTCTGACAGGCCCGCGTGCTCTGAGCTCACCCTCGAGCGCGCGGGTGGCATTCCTGCTCTCCTCCAAGCGTGCTGTCGCCTCCACCACCGACGGGTCGCCAAACACGGGGTCCTTGGCAGAGTACGCGGGCAACTTCTTGACGAGCTTTCGTCCTACTTCCGCCAGCGTGACTCCGCACATCACCAGACCACCTAGAGTCGGCGACCAACCGATGAGGGGAGCGACCACGCTGCTCTTCCCCATGGCGACCGCAGCCTCTGTCGAGACGGTCCGCGCCAGCGCCTGTTTCTCCCATTCGGGAGGTTTGACGGTGGGAAGAAGCAGGCGACGAAACAGCTTCATATAACTTGTTATCTAAGGCGCAGCGCCAACGGTTGCCGGCTTCTCTGAATCACACAAAATCGTTACGAAACGGCAGAGACGAAGACGCGCTGAACTGCAGGAAACCACCAGGACCCGTGTGGATACCCACTCGAGACGAACTCGAGACGAGAGTGGAAAGCCCGTTGTGCTCGGGAACCTTGCGGAGTGTGCGTCGACCACGCGCGTCAAGGCCCAGGCCGGTCAGGCACGCACGGGCAGCGTGATCCGTCTGGCAGAGAGGGCCATTGAAGAAGCAGATGATGCGTCTCCGATTCTCACCCCCGGGTACAGGCTTCTCTGGATTGCGGATCAGCTCCTCGACCACTTGAGGGTCGAGGTACCGCTTGAACAGGCTCTTGATTTGGTCCCGCTGCTTCAAGCCCAAGACCATTTGCTGGAAGGCGCTCGACAGCCGTGCCGGGGGTATTCAGTCCCTGACGTCTCCGGCTAACGGCTTTCGAGTCGGTTCAGACACCCGGGTGAACCAGAACGCAGTTCGGTCCCACTACGTCGCGTGGAGCGCCATGCCTGGGAAGCTGGCGGTGGGCACCTACCTGGGAAATGGAGTCGACAACCGCAGCGTCTCGATCGGCTGGCAGCCCGAGGTTGTGCTGGTGAAGGGGGATGCAGAGACGGGCCGCTATCACCCGGCCTCGGTGGGATACCTGGCGGACCTTTCCCTGTCGATGAGCGCTATCGTCCCGGGCACCAACGAGATCCAGTCCTTGCCGCCAACCTCGTTCACCCTGGGCACGGACACACGCGTGAATGGGAGCGGGACGACGTACCGCTGGATGGCCCTTGGCAAGGGAGGCCAGAAGCTCGCGGTCACCACTACAGCCCTCAACGCCACCGTGGCCACGTGCGCGGGACCGCTCAGTGTGCAGCTACAGGACATGAGCAGCGCGCCGGCGAACGGCGCTCCCACGACCATCAACCTGGCGACGACCTCCGGGGGCGGAACCTTCTACGCCACCGCGGGATGTGGCGGTGGCGCGATCACCGCCACGTCGATTCCCACGATCGGCTCTTCGGTCGACGTCTACTACCGGGACACGGTCGCGGGCTCTCCGCAGATCACCGCGAGCTCTCCTGTGGCCGCCTGGTTCACTCAGATTCAGACGTTGAACGCGATCGGTCCGCCGGCAAAAGAGGAGCCAAACCTTCTCCTTCTGACCATTCATGGTTGATTTCTCACACGCAGAGCATCACTGGCGCGCGCCGGCTCGAGCGTCGATTCCTCCCGTCATGAGAGGAACGAGCCCTGCGATGACCGCGCGGGGCGTAGCAGGTGACGTGCCAGCTACCGCGCCGCTGGAGTTGTCGGGCCCTTCGCGCGCGGCCCTCCCTCCGGCGCGGGCTATCTCCACAGCAGCTGCGCGAGGGACCAGCTCAATGACCCTGACCTATTCCCCAAGGTGATTGCGATCAGTAAGGGTTTGGGCCCCGCGGAACTGGCGGAGCTGGAGCAGACGCTCGCAGCGAGTCACTAAAAAAATGCGTTTGCGTCCCCCGTCTTTTGGGCGACCGGGCCGGGCTGTTGCCGCCTGCCGGGGCTGCTGCGCTGGCGGGCGCAGAGCCTGAACGGCTACACTTCTCTCGAAGGAAACGATGCGGCAGCCACCCATCAAAAAGCCGGCCACCTCCGCCGATCTTCAGGCCTTGCCGGACAGCGTGCTGGGCCAGATTGTCGACGGAGAGTTGTACGCGTCGCCCCGACCGGCAAGCGACCATGCCCTCGCGACTTCGTCTCTGGGCGATGAGCTGGTCGGGCCCTTCCAAAAAGGGCGTGGCGGGCCGGGCGGCTGGTGGATTCTCGATGAACCGGAGCTTCACCTCCGGGCCAACGTCTTGGTTCCGGATCTCGCCGGCTGGCGAGTAAGCCGGATGCCCTCCCTCCCCCGCGTGCCCCATTTCGCCCTCGCACCGGATTGGGTCTGTGAGGTGTTCTCACCCTCGACGGCGGGCTTCGATCGCGTGACCAAACGCCACGCCTACGCGCGCGAGGGAGTGGAGTGGCTCTGGTACATCGACCCCATCGCTCGAACGCTGGAGGCGCTCCAGCTCCGCGATGGGACCTGGGTCGACGCAGGGACTTGGCAAGGTCACGAGAGGGCGCGGGTCCCGCCGTTCGATGCGCTCGAGCTCGAGCTCCGGGCCCTTTGGATCGATGACGCAACGCTGCCGTAGATGAGCTTCGTGTTTCGAAGCGGTGCCCTCCGGTCCTGGGCTCTAAGGTGCAAAACTCTGTGTGGCAAGTTTGGGGCGAAGGAGGAGCGCCGCGCCGCTGACGACGCCCCAGGGCAGGAGATGAGAGAGGAGCAAGTGCTCCCAGGTGCCGTTGGGACAGTGCAAATGCAGGGCGGTGATGCCGACCAGCCCGCTCGCGGCTCCGAGAAGCAGCGCCCGCGCGGGATTGTGCGCGCTTCGGGTGAGGAGGAACAACCCCGCACTGAGCGCCGGCAAGGCAAGCCCTATTTCCCAGAGCGCGCACTTGAGACCGGCGGCGA
>JBQTKE010000484.1:0-12470 GCA_052386435.1 Myxococcaceae bacterium | reverse complement strand
CCGCGGTCAGAGATCGGATGCATTTCTCCATTCCGCACTCGCTCCCCATTCCCAAGGCGCTGCGCCGGGTGGAGCTGCTGACGTCCTACTGGTCTGAGAAGTACGGCGTGACGGCCCGCTGGTCCGGCCAGACCGCGGAGCTGCAGGGGCACATCTTCGGCATGAATCTGGACGCGCACCTGGAGGTGACCGACACCAAGGTGGGTGGCGACGTCAGCGATCCCGGCTTCTTGATGCGCGGCACCGCTCGCAACTATCTGCAGCGAAAGTTCAGCACGTACCTGGACCCGAAGAACAACTGGTAGCGCGTGATCTGGGGCCCCCTGGTTCTCCTGGGAGCGCTTCAGGTTCAAAGCGCCAGCGCGTGTCCCTCCGCGGATGAAGTGCGGCGTCGTCTTCAACCGCTGTTGCGCGAACAGAGCGCACGCGAGCGACGCGCGGAGCTGACGGTCGAAGCGAATGATCTGATCATTCATCTCTATGAAGACGCTCGACCCGTGCGCGAGCGCCGGCTGCGCGGGAAGAACAATTGCGACGATCTCGCTCAGGCCAGCGCGGTCATCTTGGCCGCGTGGCTTTCTGATCTCGACGCCGCTTCTGCTCCGACCCCAGCACAGACCGCGGCAGACGCTCCCGACGCAGGACGCCCGGAGCCTCTTTCAACGACCACACCTGGCGACGCACGGGCCACCGAAGGATCGCGCACGCAGCGCGGCCCACGAACGCAGCGGACGCGGACAGCGAACGACCCGCGTGCAATGAACGATTCGCGCGCAGCGGTGACGCTCAAGACTCAGCGGGGACTGCGCTCGCCGACCTATGACGCATCGAGCGGCGAACCGTCGAGCGCCAGCCAGGCGGCACCCACAGAAGAAGAGCCACGCGCTCCCTCGGCGGTCCCCGTGAAGCAAACGCAGACCCTCTCCGTCTCCTTCTGGGCGGGGCCTTCAATCTCCGCTTCCCTCAACGCTGTGAGCGGTGGAGGCGTGATCGGCTTTGCGCTCTCACCCGTAGAAGGTGGGTTTGGCCTCTGCGTGACCGGAGCTGCACTGGGAAAGAAGGAGACGAACGACAGAACGTTCACCAGAGCCTGGGAGCGCTTCGCCCTCACTGGGGGGGCGCAGTACCGGATCAGAGCCCAGGGCGCGCTGATCGACTTTCAGCTGGAAGGCGCAGCGGCGGTCCTCTCAACGCGCGAACAGCTGAGTCCAGTCGACGACGCGCTCGACGCGGATCCCAACGCGGAGCCGTTAGATCCCGGTCCTCCCACGTATGTGAAGGCCTTCGATCCCGGCCTCGCCGCGGGACTCCGCTACGTCACGGAACAAGGGTTGTGGGCAGGCGCGCGTTTTTTTGTTTGGCCACGCGCAGGCAGCCACTCCGTGCCGGTAGGAGAGCTCGTCCTCGCAGGGGGTATTGGCTTCAGCACCCCTTGATCCGACGCTGAGCTGCGGGTTGAGGGAGGAACCGGTGACGTCGCGGAAGCGACTGTGTCAACGGCTCGTGTCGGAAATCGGCTCGAGGTCCGCCCAAGTCTTCCCCACTTCGACACCAACCACCAAGGGTACCTCCAGCTGAAAGGCGTTGCGCATGGCGTCCGCGCAGACGCGAGCCGAAGTTTGAAGCTCTGCTTCCGCGATCTCGAACAGCACTTCGTCAATCACTTCCACGAGCGGCATCGCGGAGAGACCGGCCTCACGGAGTGCGCGGTCAGCATGAAGCAGCGCACGGCGCGAGACATCCGCGACGGAACCTTCGTGGGTCCCTCGTCTCGCCATCCGTTCCGCGTACGAGCGGACTTGGGAGTCGAGCGATTCCAGCCCGCCAATGGGCCAGTGTCTTCCCGCGAGGGTCTGAATGTAGCCGCGCTCCTTGGCGAGCCGGAGCTGCTCGTCTTGAAATGCGCGCACTCGGGCGTAACGGCGATCGAAGCGCGCGAGATATTCCTTCGCCTCCGTGGGGCTCAATCCCAGCTGCAGTGCCAGCGCGCTCGCGCCCTGCCCCGCGAAAGTCGCGAAGTTCACGACTTTGCCAATCTGCCGTTCTTCGGTGGTCACGGCTTCGGGCGGCTTCTCCAGCACCGCGGAGGCGGTGAGTCGATGCATGTCGGCACGTTCGCGAAGTGGCTCAACCAGCGCGGGGTCCTGGGTCAGGTGCGCCAGGACGTGCAGTCCAAGCTGATTGAAGTCCACCGACATGAGCAGGCGCCCAGGCGGTGCGATGAAGGCGCGGCGGATCTGCGCCATCTCCGGCGTGCGGCCGGGAACGCGCGTGAGATCCGGGTTGGTGCTGACGACCTGGCCGGAGAAGGAACGCGCGGGATGAAAGCGCGAATGCACGCGCCCATCTGGTTGAACATTCTTGCGCAGCGCCCGCAGCCAGCTGTCACCCATGCGCCGCAGCAGTCTCCAGCGCAGCACCTTCGGGACAATGGGATGGGCGTGTTCGATTCGCTCCAGCGCTTCCATCGCGGTGCTGTAGCCGGTCTTGGTGTGACTGACGACAGGGAGCTTGAGCTCTTCGAAGAGGACCTTTCCCAGCTGCGCGGTGGAGTTGATGTTGAACGCGTGACCCGCGAGGGACTCAATCTCTTTCGAAAGCCCGTTTTCGATCTCCGCGAACACGACCTGCGCGCGATCCAGTTGAGCAGTGTCGATGGCGACGCCGAACAACTCCATGCGAACCAGCGTGTCGGAGAGCGCGAGGTATTCAGCGAGAAGAGCAGCGTCAACCTTCGGTACGAGCGCACGGGTGATCGCGGCGGAGGCTTCGGCCCGTTCGGCTGCGACCCCTGCGCAACGTTCACCAAGCTGGCTCCAGCGTTTTCTTTGCGCGCCCACGCCTAAGACTTCGTCGTCTTCGCGGAGTGATTTGCCCAGCGCGTGTCTGGCGACGACGGGAAGCTCGTGTGGAGCCCAGCCGCTTGGGTCGGTCAGGTGCGAGGCACAGGCGGAGTCCGCGACGATTCCCGCAAGCTCGATTCCGGCGCGGCGCAGAGCGACTCGCGTGGCGATGAGATCATGACCCGACTTCGGCGCCTTCGCGTCAGACAGCCAGCGCACCAACGTGGGCCAGGCGGGACTCGAGGCTTCGATGTAGCGGGCAGTGCCCTCACCCGTGGAGAGCGCGATGCCGTGGACGGTTTCTGGATCGCTCTCTTCGAGCAGCGCGTGAAGGCTGACCCACGCATTTTCGAACGATCGCAACGCGGTGTCGACGCTCTCGGGCGTCGTGCAGATTTCGACTTGGGTCTGCGCTCCGCCGCTGACCAGCAGCTCCACGAAGCCCAATGACTCCAACATGGCGTTGAGCGCTGTCCCCTCGACGGGCTGGAAAGGGCATTGATCCAGAGGGACCGGCATCGCGCGTGAACCTAGACGCGCGCGCGACAGATGCTCGTTCAGCTGGGGCTTGGCGGCGTCGAGTGCTCTGCGCAGGCGGTTGACGAGAGTCTCAAGCTGCTCCACCGCCAACTCGACCGTCGCGTGCTGCGCGAGGAGACCGGTCGCCCCCTTCGCGCCGATCCCTTTCACACCGGGGAGTTGATCATCGTCGCCCACCAGCGCGAGCCAGTCCGCGACTTGCTCCGGCCCCACCGTGAAGCGCTTGCGCACCATCTCCGGGGTGTAGCGGGCATCTTTGTTCGCGTCGTACCACCACACCTGATCCGACACGAGCTGCGCGTACCGCTTGTCACTGCCCACGATCACCACGTCATCGCCCGCTTCAAGCGCGGTGCGGGCGTAGCTCGCCAACAGGTGTGGCTCGTCAGGGGCTTCCACGACCGTGAGGCCCAGGGCGCGACACAGCGACGGAAGTGTTTCCACTTGGGAGACGAGCAGCGGGTTCCACGGGCGTGAGGCACGATCGATCAGAGCGATCGCCCTCGCCGGACGCTTCCACTCCAAGACGTGGAGCGCCGCTCGGGCCACCGCGAACAGACCGTTGACCGGCGCGCCTTCACGCGACTTTCGGTCCACCGGAACAACGAGGAAGCCGCGCGCGAGGAGGTTGGTTGCGGAGAGGATGAGCGTGCGGTCGGCCATGAGGGGCGGTGGGATGGTACTGCACCTTTGCAACGGCCGGGAACGCGCTTCGCGCAGGGCGGCGCAGGACGATGACGCTCAGTGCGAGGAGCAACAGGACACTCGCGTTGCTGCTCCCCGTCGCGGCGCATCCGTTCGCGGACAGGTCGTCGCTCACGCTCGAGGACTCGCCCGTGCTGGAGCCACTGTCATTGAACGTGACTGGCGTCCCGGTGGTGTTGTTGGGAGGAAGCTCACTGTTGCTGCCTGGGCTGGTGACGGTGAGCGTTCCCGAAGCCGTCTTGGAGACGCCACCGGAGACTGCGGTCACGGTGAACGGATAGCTCCCGGCAGGGCAGCTCGCTGGGGCGGTGAGGGTCACGGTGGTTGAGGTTCCCGCAGTTAGAGACGCCCCGAAGGTCGTCGTCACTGACGTCGGTAGGCCCGTCACGGTGACGGTGAGCGGCGACGCCGCCGTGCCGGTGCTGGCAAACATCAGGGACGCGCTCGCTCCCACGGCAACAGTGACGGTCGATGGATTCAGCGAGATCTCGAACGCGGTGGCCGGCGCGGGATCAAACTGATTCACGTACTGCATCACGAACGCGGCGAAAGCATCGACTCGGGTGTTGTCGTTCACGCCCACGCAGTCATCCGCGTCCTGCGTGGAGTTAACACCGATGATGGTGTCGACGCCGTTGATGTCCATGATCGCGGGGCCGCCAGAGTCGCCGTAGCATTGGTTCGCCGTCGTGTTGCCCACGCGCGCTAGGGTGGCGTTGAAGCTGATCAGCGGCGCAGTTCCCTGGCGGCGCTTCCCGGCGCCGGTGGTCGGATTCTGCACGGTGTTGTCCCCGTAGCCGACGATGCGCACCGGCTTTCCGACCAGATCGCTGGTCATGGCCTGCTTGAGGAACTGCATGGGCGCGATGGTGCTGGCGTTGGTCAGAATCAAGACGCCAATGTCATTCGCGTCCGTATTCGCGTTGTATTGCGGATGCGCGTGCATCTCGCTCACGGTGAGCAATTGCCCGTTGGTAAGGTTCGCGTCGTTGGGCCCGGTGAAGACGGTGTGCTTCTTTCCGTCGGGGAGCTCCGCGATGCAATGGGCCGCGGTGAGAATCACGTGGGGTGAGATGATGGTTCCGGTGCAGTCCTGCTCGCCGTCCAGCATCAGCTCCACCACGGCGAGCGTGGTGAGATCGTCGGTCACGCCGGTGCCAGTGATCGCGGCCTGGGTCTGGCCCAAAGCGAGGTCCGCGGACTCGACGCCGCAGGCGGCCAGAAAACTGACGAGAATCAGAGCGGTGATTGAGCGCATGATCAGAGACCTCAGCAACGGCTGTGCCCGAATTTCAACCAAGGAAATCAGCTACCTGTTGCGCGGGGGCCACGAAGGGCTGCTCAGTGGACTGAGCACTGCGACATCAATTCCCCTCCGCCGTTTAATGAGCCGCGCATTCAGGTGGAGAGCACGCGTCACAGCTCTTGCGCCAGCTACACTCGACGGGTCGTCCACTCGTGATCACCCAGAATGGGAAAGCGGCTGCTGTCGTCCTGACTCCGGAGGAATTTGAAGAGCTTGGGTATCGCGAATTCGTCAAAGCGAAGGTGAAGGCGGGTACCGAGAGCGCCCGGCGCGTACCCGCTGTGTCTTCACGCGAGCTCCGAAACCGCTTGAAGGCGAAGCTTTCTCAGTGACGTATGCGTACAGACTTCTCGCCGGAGGCAGAGACTGACCTCGCAGAGATCGCTCTCTTCATTGCGCGTGACAACCGACAAGCTGCCGAGGAGTGGATTGAACGTCTCATCGCCCGGGCGGAGGCCGCGGCCAGATCTCCGCGAGCCGGCCGAATGGTCCGCCCTCAAACGGCCCAGCGCGCCGCCTGCGACCGTGGCGGGTTGAAATCGCACGAGGCTGCGCATGGCCTAACGCTTCACAGGCAGCGGGTCTCTACGAGGCGCCTCGTTGCGAGAGCACGGCGGGCAGGGTGAGCAGCAACAGCTTGCAGTCGAGGAGGAACGACTTGGATCTCGCGTACTGAATGTCCAGGCGCACCCACTCATCGAAGTTGCTGTTGTGCCTCGCGTAGACCTGCCAGAGACACGTGATGCCCGGCTTTATCTCGAGTCGCTTGTCGTGCCAGTTGTAGTACTTGGTCACCTCATCCATCGTCGGCGGGCGCGGGCCGACGAGGCTCATGTCGCCGAAGAGGACGTTGAAGAACTGGGGCAGCTCGTCGAGACTCCACTTGCGCAAGAACCTTCCGAACGGTGTCACGCGCGGATCATTCTTCATCTTGAAGACGGGGCCACTGCGTTCGTTCTGAGCGCGGAGCTGCTCCTTCATCTTGTCCGCGTTCATCACCATCGTGCGAAACTTGTAGAAGGGAAACGGGCGCCCCCCCAGACCTGCGCGTTCGCCCTTGTAAATGATGGGTCCGCCGTCGTGCAGCTTGATGGCAATCGCGATGGGAACCATCACCCAAGCGGCGCCTGCAATTCCCACGAGCGAGCCGGTGACATCCATGGCCCGCTTCCAGGTGGGAATGTTGCGAACGACGAACGGCGCGAACTCGCGCTTGGCCACAGGCTCCGTGTCGATCAGCGCGTCTTCGTTCTCCGCTTCGTTCTCCGCTTCGTTTTCAACGACGTGAGGCTCTTCCTCTTCCGCTGTCTCGGCTTCGGTGACGATGCGGATCGCCGGCCGCGTGTTGCTTTCGCGTGCGGCGGAGTGGCTGTGCTGGTCGGGGTCCACGCGCAACGCTTGCGAAGACGCACCGCCGCTGCCGCTGGACACTGCTTCCACCACGGCGCGTTGAGGCTCTGGAGCTGAACCTTCCTCTCGACGTTCCTGTCCCGGCTTGCCCTTGACCTGCGCCGCGCGCGTCCCCGGCAGCCACTGCGTGGGGTACGTGTAGATCGCGCAGTGCTTCCTGAAGGACAGCCGATTCTCTGCGACCAGCTTTTCGGTGACTCGGTGAGCGTTTTCGTGGCTGGTGTATGGGAGCAGCAGGCCGATGTCCTTCTCGTCGTACCAACCGATAACGTCGGTCAATCGCAGCCGCATGTTGAACGTGTGAACCAGGCGGTTGATGGACACGCCCTGCCCTTCCACCTGGTTCACGTCTAAAAGAATCAGCGAGAAGATGTGGCCGTTGCGGTCTGCTCGGTCGCGCTCCAGCGTGAGCAGCGAGCGGAAATCGCTGGCGTTGCGAATGGTGCTCTTCGCGGTAAGTCGGCTTACCAACCGAGTCGGCTGAAGCTGGCGCCAATCAAACTTGGGCAGCACTGGCCAGTTGTGTGACGGATACGAGTAGATGGTGAACGGCGCCGCCGGCGATACCTTGGACACCATTTCAGCCACGTCCTCGGCCAGCTTGAAGGCGCCGCGCGCGGAGGTGTACGGCAGGAAGACGCCAATCTGGCTGCGGCTGAACCAACCTACCTCGTCGATCGTCCTGAACCGCTTGTAGAGGGTGCGAACGACCTGTCGCGCGGTGAAGCTGTTCTCGTCGGACGTCCCAACTTCAATCACCACCAGCGAGAACTTCTGGCCGTGCCTGTCCGCCAGCTTGCACTCGTGCCGGATGAGGTCGTGGAAGTCTTCCGCGGAAGCCAGCGTACTGATCTCCGGAACACGCGGCTTGCGACCCATCCTCAGACCGAACATGTGCTCCCTCCGAGCAGCGGACAGGAGGCCTGCGAAGCCTGAAGCCGCGATGCGAGTCTGCTCATCCTGCCAACGCCCCGGGCGGTCTGAAAGCAAGGCGCTGTGCGCGCCGACCCCACCGAAAAAAGTTCGAGTTGCGCGGGAGGAAGTCCAAGCTTAGACTTTGTCTAAATCGTTATGAGACACGAACAGGTGGTCCGAAAGCTTGAAGAGCACGACATCCAACCGTCCGCGCAGCGGGTGGCGGTGGGTGAATACGTGCTCAGCACCACCGATCACCCCTCCGCGGACCAGGTTTGGGGAAAAGTGAAGTCCCTGTTTCCCCTGCTCTCGCGCGCGACCGTCTACAACACGCTCAACCTGTTCGTGGAAAAGGGCCTGCTGCGCGAGCTGATCCTGGCCGAGGGAAAGACTGTCTTCGATCCGAAGACGGATCCGCATCACCACTTCATCGACGATGAGTCCGGGGCAATTTCAGACATTCCCTGGGATGAGGTGGAGGTGCGCAACGTTGACGAGCTGGCCGCCAAGGGACTGAAGGTTCGCGAATACCAAGTTGTGATGCGAGGCCGACGGACTCGGGCCGCGCGGAAGGTTTGAGCTGATTTTTTTAAGGAGCAGAACCATGTTGACCGTTGGAGACAAGTTGCCGGAGTTCAAGCTGCAGGCGGCGGTGAGCCTTGAGAAGAACAAAGAGTTCGAAGAGTTCACCCATGCTTCATACAAAGGAAAGTGGAAGGTCCTCTTCCTCTGGCCCATGGACTTCACCTTCGTATGCCCGACCGAGATCGCGGAGTTTGGAAAGCGGAACAAAGACTTCCTCGACCGCGATACTCAGGTCCTCGGTGCCAGCACGGATACGCAGTATGTGCACCTGGCGTGGCGGAAGGATCACCCAGATCTCAAAAGCCTTCCCTTCCCCATGCTCGCGGACACCAAGCGCGAACTCTCTACCGCGCTGGGCGTGCTCCACAAACAGGACGGCGTGCCGCTGCGCGCGACGTTCATCATCGACCCGGACAGCATCATTCGTCACGTGACGGTGAATGACCTCTCTGTCGGCCGCAACGTCGACGAGACCCTGCGCACGCTGGACGCGCTGCAGACGGACGAGCTCTGCCCGTGCAACTGGAAGAAGGGCGAGAAGACGCTGGAGGCCACGTAACCATGCCTTCGCTCGAGGACCTGCGTACCGCGCTGCCGGATGCCGCGCGTGACACCAAGCTGAATCTCCAAGGCGTGCTGCATGGCGGCCCGCTCACGGATGCGCAGCGGTGGGGTGTGGCGATTGCCAGCGCCATCGCGTCGCGCAACCCACAGCTCCGGGCCGCGGTTCTCGAGGAAGCCCGCGCCAAGGGCGTGGACAACAACGTGGTGGAAGACGCGAAGGCCGCCGCGACGCTGATGGCGATGAACAACGTCTACTACCGGTTCCGCCATATGGTCGGGAAGCCGGCTTATTCGGAGAAGCCGGCGCGGCTGCGCATGAATCGACTCGCGCAGACGCTGGGGCCGAAGCTCGACTTCGAGCTCATCTCTTTGGCGGTGAGTGCGATCAACGGTTGCGAGACCTGCGTTCAATCACACGAGAAGGTCGTGATTGAAGGCGGTCTCACCGAGGACCACGTGCACGACGCGGTGCGGATCGCTTCGGTGATTCACGCCGCCGCGGTTTCGCTGGAGCTGCCGGCTTAGTCGTTTTGGCCTTTGTTAATTTCGGCGAAGCGGAACCTTTTTTTACAGCGATCCGTTTTTTCGGAGCCTGGGCACGACAGCTCTCATCGATCCTGGCCTTCAGCATGTCCACCTGCGGCGTCTTCCCAGCTCTGGGGCTTTGTTGGGGCTTTGTGGGGCTTTGGGCATGTCACAACTTTGTCCGCTTGCTTTGGACAATCAATGCAAGGAGATCACCATGAGTTCAGGAGTCCGTGCAGGCGCATCAGGTATCAGCCCCGCGCAGCGATCCAGCTTCGCACGCTTGCGCAGATCCGTCGGCACGTGTGCGCGGGGAGACGAGGCAACGGTCGCGAAACATCGGCGTCAAATCCAGGAGCAGATGGGTGCCCTTACCGGAACTCCCACCACGCGCGGGGCGTATGCGGCGATGTTGCGGGAGATCCTGCGAACCCCGGCTGGTCGTGAGGCGGTCGAGGCCGAGTTGAAAAGTGCTCCTCGAGACTTCGCCAAGATCGTGGGCGTGGTGGCGACCGACAGGGAGATGATGGGGACCCGGATCCTCGCGAACAGCGAATTTGCACGGAAGCGAGGCGCCGGCGCTCTGCCTGGAGAGACCGCCTGGCAGAGCGCTGCGGCGTCGGAGAACCCTCACAAGGCGACGCCGTAGGGATCGGTGCAACTGGGGTGGCGGTCGTCCGAGGACCAGCCAGCAGCAGCCGCTCCGTCCTTGCATGGCGAGCAACGCTGTCCGATGTGTTGCATTCAAGCCGGCGAAAGCCAGGGATGGCCCGGCCGGTGCGACGACGCCGTCGCCTCACCACAGCGCTGCCCCGTCCAGAGAACGGCCAAAGCGTGGCGCAGCGCTTGCTCATCAGGAGAGATCGACGGCTTCACGTCTTCTCCCCCGAGGGTTTTCCCACGACGCTTTTGCCATGCCGCTGAATCACCCGTAAGCACCCGTACGCCCATGCCTTCGCGGTGGGCAGAGGGCCGCGACCGCGACCTGTAGCTTGGGCCACGGCAGCGCGTCGCGTGTCGCGGCGTGCCCGCTCACTCCAGGCAGCGACGATCGCTGGATCAGGCAGCGATCCGCTTACTCCAGGCAGCGTGCCGCGCTGCGCTGGGGAACATCTCGCACGGCGTTTCCGAGGCTTAGCAGCCCAGGCCGCGCTTAGCGGGTTGGCCCGGTGGTTGCTTTAGTTACCTGGCATGAACGCTCAAATCGCTCTCCTCACTGTCCCCTTCGAGCTCGAAACCTTCCGCCGTGCCCGTAGCCAGTACCCCCAGGCGAAGAAGGCCTTCAGCCTCTCTCTCCGCAACGCCGACCGGGTCCGCCTCGGCAGCCTGACCATGATGATGGCGGCCGCGGTCGCGCTCTTCGGTGGCTTCCTCGGGATGTTCAACGTGGTCGAAGGGAACGTCGGGTTCCTCGGCTTCCTCATCGGCTTCGCGGCCTTCGTTCCCGGCATGGTGATGAAGAACGTCACCACCTACCGCCGCCTCTTCCGCACCAGGCACGCCTAAGCGTTTCTCGCTACGGCGCTGACTGGCGCGGGTGGACAAGCTCTGCCCCCAGTCGCGAACACGGAGGGATGGGTGCGGAGGTTATCCAACTGCGCGAGCACGTTCTCTTGAGTGGTCACGTTCATGAGCTGCTGGGGCGACGAATGCACGGGGTCATGCGGCCTCGATCAGCGCCGCGGCACCCATGCCTCCGCCGATGCACATGGTGACGACGCCGTACTTTCCGCCACGACGCTTCAGCTCACGCAACACCGTTGCGACCATGCGCGTCCCGGAGACACCGAGCGGATGACCGAGGGAGATAGCGCCGCCGTTCGGATTCACTTTCGAAGGATCCAGGCCGAGCTCACGGATGCAGTAGAGCGACTGCGCCGCTAAGGCCTCGTTCAGCTCGAAGACATCAATGTCCTTCACCTCGAGCTTGTTCTTCGCGAGCAGCTTCTTCACCGCGGGGACAGGGCCAATGCCCATGACGTCTGGCGGCACGCCCGCGACTTGGAAGTCGATGAAGTAGCCCAGCGGCTTGGCGTTGAGCGCCTTGGCCTTGGACTCGGTCATCAGCACGGCCGCGGCGGCGCCGTCGGTGAGCGGCGAAGCGTTGCCGGCGGTCACAGTGCCTTGCGCGTTGAACGCGGGCTTGAGCTTGGCGAGTCCTTCGAACGTGGTCTCGGGCCGAAGGATGGTGTCCTCGCTCACGGTCACCTCCGCGGCGCGTCCTGCCTCGTCGAAGACGCGGGTCTTCACGGGAACAATCTCGTCCTTGAAGTTGCCCTTCGTTCGAGCCGTGGCCGCGCGCTTCTGGCTCTCTGCCGCGAACTTGTCCTGATCCTCCCGGGAGACTTTGAAACGCTCGGCGACGTTCTCCGCGGTCGCGCCCATCGACGTGTAGACCTCTGGGTGCTTCTCCATCAGCTCGGGATTCGCGCTGACTTTGTTCCCGCCCATGGGGATGAGGGTCATCGACTCCACGCCACCGGCCACGCCGACTTCAATTGACCCGGACTTAATGGCCTGAGCCACCTGCGCGATCGACTGCACGCCAGACGCGCAGAAGCGATTCACGGTGAGCGCCGGCACGCTGTCCGGCAACCCGGCAAGCAGCGCGGCCAAGCGAGCGACGTTCATCCCCTGCTCCGCCTCTGGCATCGCGCAGCCCAGTACGACGTCTTCCACCTGCTCCGGTTTCAAGCCCGGCACCGCGGCCACCGCAGCCTTGATGACGTGCGCGGCCATCGTGTCTGGACGGGTGTCCTTGAGCTCACCCTTGTGGGCCCGAGTAAAAGGGGTGCGAACTGCGCTGGCGATGACGATGCGGTCGGCCATGTGAGACCTCTGCCTAGAAAGTGAAGGACGAGACGTAATGAAGGGGTGGGCGGTTTTCCAGGTGGCTCAGTTCCGCAAGGGTTTCCCGGTGTTGAGCATGTGCATGATGCGATCCTGGGTCTTCTCTTCCCCGCACAGTGACAAGAACGCTTCCAGCTCCAGCTCAAGCAGCCGCTCCTCGCTCACGGGATTGGCCGCGGTGGTGTCGCCGCCGGTGAGCACGGTCGCCAGCTTCTGCCCAATCTTCC
>JBQTKE010000483.1:0-4289 GCA_052386435.1 Myxococcaceae bacterium | reverse complement strand
AGAAGTACCTCACCCCGCTGACCGAGGTTCCCAAGCTGGCGGAGGAGGCGCTCAAGTCGGAAGCGGACGTGAAGCAGATTGCGCGGGTATTTCAGAACGCGCAGGACTTCTTGTTCTTGGGTCGCGGCCCCATGCACCCCGTTGCGCTCGAAGGCGCGCTCAAGCTGAAGGAGATCAGCTATATCCACGCCGAAGGCTACGCGGGAGGCGAGATGAAGCACGGCCCCATCGCGCTCATAGACGAGAAGATGCCGGTGGTGGTGATTGCGCCCAAGGAACCGGCGATTCCGTACGAGAAGATTGTCGGCAACATCGAAGAGGTTCGCGCGCGGGGCGGGAAGGTGATTGCCGTGATTGACGCGGATGACGACCACGTCGCGAAGCTGGCGGATTATGTCATTCGTGTTCCCGCGGCCTCCGCGCTGCTGGCGCCGATTATCACCAGCGTGCCGCTGCAGCTGCTCGCCTACCACATGGCGGATCTCCGCGGGAACGACGTGGACCAGCCGCGAAACTTGGCGAAGAGCGTGACAGTGGAGTGAGCCGTGCGCAGGATCCGGGCAGAGATGGCCGGGCCTCTTCGCATCGTCAGCTACAACGTTCGCTACTTCGGGCACGCCTTGCGCGGCTTGGCGAGCACGCAAGGGCCGAAGCGCCGCATCAGCGCGGCGCTGCTAGGGCTGTCGCCGCTGCCGGACGTCATCTGTCTGCAGGAGGTGGAGACCATCTCCCTGCGCGCGCGGATTGCCCACCGGACAAGGACCCCGCAGGAGACGCAGCTTGAAGCGTTCATGGGGCGCTTGGAGCAGGCGTTCCAAAAAGAGGGCAAAGAGTCGCCCTACGAGGCGTTCTACTTCCGCGCGCACACCTACCAGCTGCGCAAGACGCCCCTCTACACCACCGGCTTGGCGATTCTGGTGAACTCCAAGACCCTTCAGGTCGACTCACACAACGTGGAGAAGCCGGAAGCGATCACTCATCACCACGTGGAGCGCTGGAAAGATCGCAAGCAGTCGCGAATCTGCGCGCACATTCAGATGAAGGACGCAGAGGGCCGCAAGTTCCACGTCTTCAACACGCACCTCTCGCTGCCCACGCCGTTCGCGAAGGAGTTCTGGTCGCAGAGCGACAAGATGGGCCACGGCGTGAACCAGATGGCAGAGGCGAAGACGTTGAGCGGGTTCATTCACCGCCACGCGGGAAATGATCCCTTCGTCGTCTGCGGAGACTTCAACTCGCCGCCGGGATCGCCGGTTTACCGCTACCTCACGGAGGAAGCGAAGCTGTGCGGCGCCCAGGAGAAGTTGAAACTGATCGACGCCAACCAGTCGCGCGGGTTTCCCACCGCCGGCTTCATGCGCCTGCGCATGCACCTGGACCATGTTTTCTGCGGCGGACCCGTGAGCTGGGTCGACTGCGAAGGAACCTGCGCGTTCGGAGATCCAAAGAGTCCGTTCTACGGCCTGTCAGATCACATGCCAATGGTCGCCCGGTTCCAATTGGAAGGCGCGTAGTTTCCTTCCAGTTCGAGAGGAGCACCCGTGCCCGGACAACGAGCCGAAGGCTGCGCCGTTAGAGCGTCTTCAGGTACTCAATGACGTCGCTCCGCTCCTGTGCCGTGAGCGAATCGCCGAAGGTGTGGCCACCGTTGCCATAGCCCACTTGAGTGGTGTCGTAGATGTACTTGCGCCGCGAAGGCACAAGCTCGCCTGACTTACCCGCGGCGAGCGTGGTCGCGGTGATGCCGAGCTTCACCAGATCCATCCGCCCGCTGGTGCGCTTCCAGAACTTCGGACGGATGCTGCTGTCGAGCACGGCAGCGACAGTGGGAATAGAGCCGTTGTGGAGATACGGCCCGGACGCCCAGACGCCGTCGAGCGGCGGCGCGACGTAACCCATCGCCGGCGCGAACTGCGCGCCTTGCCCGTAGAAGGATTCTTGGAAACGTTGACGCAGCTCCTTCGTGTAGAGGGCTTCGTCGGCGAGCAGCGTGTCCGTTCCAATCGCCTGCAGAGGGATGAGAACGTTGGGATAGGAGCCGCCTTCGCCGTAGGTACCGTGGCAGACAGAGCACATACGTTCAAAGACCTCGCGCCCCGTGGTGGCCTGGGTGGCATCCACCTGACCAGGGTAGGGCGGTGGCTGGATCGACGAGATGTACGCGCGGATGTCGCCGAAGTATTCGCTGATCTTCTGCGCTTCCGCGTTGCTCTCCACGCACAACGTCGACGCGGCCATCATGAAGCGCGAGTGATCGCCTCGACCCCCAGCGACGTGGAACATCGCGTTCTTCTTTTTCATGTGCCACCACGGCGGCACGTCCGCGGGCGTGGTCGGCGCGTCCGGGATCTTCTCCAGCGGCGTGTTGGACCACGCGAGCGTCTTCACCTCGTGGTGCGCGAACAACGCGTAGGTCAGCGTCGTGGCCGGGTTCACGCCGACCGTGTCCAGCGTGGTGTACGGCGCGATCGCTTCCAACCGGTCAGAGAGTTTCTGCAGCTCCGCGCGCTCCAGCGGATTGATCAACGTCGGAATCGCCAGCTTGAGGAGTGGCGAGGGATCCGACGTGAAGTCGCCGGTCGAATTGCCCAGGCCGACGACATATCTCCCCTCGAGCTTTCCGCCGTGGCAGGTGAGGCAGTTCGCTGAGACGACCTCGACACCCGAAGGCGTGGTCACGGACGTGAACTCCGGAGGCAAAGACTGATTCGCTCCCTGGCGCCCCTCGAGCGGATCAAAGGCCTGGTTCGCCTGGGGCGAGAGCCGAAAGAGACCCGCGGGGACACCGCAGCTCACGTACGGGTTGTTGAGCAGCGCCAAGTAGCCCTTGGCCGGATCGCCCGCGCGTTGTTCAGACGCGGCAATCACCTCCGCGCCGGCGGGAAGAGTCGCCCTCGGTTTGCCGTCATCGGGCGGGGTGGGGGAACCGTTCTGCGAGCACGCTGCGATCACGGCGAGTACGGCTAACCAGGCTTGGCGCATAAGGTCCCCTGAAGAAGGCGACCAAATGCCAAACCGCGCCCAGACGCAAACGTTACTGGCCGCGAGTGTCCGTGACGGACTTCCGCCGTTGGTCCAAATTCCGCCAGGCCTTTGGTCGGTCGTGGAGCGCCCAGGAGATGTTTCTAGACGCTTGGCCTTACGGAGCCGTCGGCCTCTCTCGGGGCGCGGCTTTCTCATCCGCCGCGGGCGCTTCGGGCGGATCCTCAATGTCCATCGCGGGCTCGTCCGTGTCGTTGTCACCAGGCGCCAATCTGTCCGCGGGATCCACGGGAAGCGTGTCGGGGGAGGGCTTGCCGCTCTTCTGCTGGTCGCGCGCCTTCTCCATCTGGTCGCGCAGCTCTTTCGGGAAGTACTGATCGAACTTGCCGGAGCTCATTCCCGCGCCGACAGACAGCATGACGATCGCGAGAATGATCCCAATCGCTCCCATGACCAGGCCGGCGATGGTGAAGCCTTTGCCCTTCAACGCCTGCGGGGTCTTGTTGATCCGCACCAGCGAGGCGATACCCAGACCCGTCGCAATCAACGCGAGTCCGCCGCTCACGGGGTAGCAACAGCAGGTGACGAGCGAAAGAATGCCCACCACCATTGACGCGACGCCCATCGGCTCGAGCGTGGGTTGAAGCTGCTCACCACCCAGGGGCTGAGGGGGAGGGGGGAACGCTCCGGGCGGATCGAATGACATGGGGCAGGGTCCTCAAGAATAGAGGGCCCGTCCTTAGCCGGTTACGGCATCACCGACAACGACTCCATGCGCTGAGCCAGTTCACGCGATTCGTAGTGGGTGAAGTCCTTGGCGAACGTCCCCAGCACCTTTCGCTTCACGGACGGGCTCAGCTGTTGCCGCAGCAGACCCAAGAACTTTGGCGGCGCCACCAGCCCCACGTCCTCGAACAGGTTCACCGACTTGGAGAGCATGTCAATCAGCTGTTCGGCGAAGCGACGCGACTCCACGTCTTTCACGGTCAGCGGTTCCATGCCGTTGGCTTCCACCGCGCCTTCGGATTGCTGAAAGCGCCCATTGTCGGCCTGCTCGTCGCGTGATCTGGAACGCGCCTCCGGGTTGGCGTGCTCTTGGATCAATGACCACGGCTCGCCCTCGTTTCCTCTGAGGAAGATTCGACCGCGGCTCGCATCCGCGACCACGATCCAGGTCCGCTGCTGCTTCTTCATGGAATGCCTCCTTCCAGCAAACCTAGGCATCCCTTGCCCGACACGCTGCTTGACGCTTGCTTGCCCTCAGACGAGCAGACCGAGCACTCCCTCGAGCCAGTCCTGCACGTCCT
>JBQTKE010000482.1:0-7508 GCA_052386435.1 Myxococcaceae bacterium | reverse complement strand
GCCCCTGCTTGGAGACGGTGACCGCCATCCCCTCACGCATCGTGTCGTGATCGTCGATCACCAGAATTCGCGCCATGGCGTGAATTGATATCAACACGCGACACCAACGCGCGCGGCGTTGTTTTTGAGCGACGCTCTGTGGCACCACAAGACTTCCGAAACCTCGAGGAGAGCCTGCCCATGAAGATCTGGATGTCTATCGCCTCCGTGGCAGCGCTCAGCAGTGGGTGCCTTGGCCTGCGCGTTCGCGACGAAGCGTCCGTTGTTCTCAGCTGCCCAAACCTGGACAGCGTGGACGAGGACGAACGCAACAACGCCTGGACGGTGGAAGGCTGCGGCCGCGTCGCCTACTGCTGCACTCCGCCTCAAGACGCCGAAGTCCAGTGCGCCGGTGGAGCGCCGGGCCGAAAAGTGGCGAAGCGGCAAGAGTGAGGGAGCCAGGACTCGCGGCTTGACTTGAGTCCACCGCCACGTCAGATCGCTGCGCATGAAGCGCGAGGTCAACAAGGCCGCCAAACAACCGAAAGTGGCCCGCGCGCGCGATTCCGAGCGCACGCGGGCGGATGTCTTGAAAGCGGCGGAGACCCTCTTCTGCGCGAAGGGGCGTGAAGGGGTTCGCCTGCGAGAGGTCGCTGACGCGGCCGGCGTCTCCCAGCCCCTGCTTATTCACCACTTCGGCGACAAAGACGCCCTCTACCGCGAGGTGGTGCAGCGAGCGATCGCCCGCGTCACCCAAGTGGCGGTGCTGCGGACCGCCGAAGCCCCGGGTGCGTTCGCGCAGTTCGAATCCATTGTCCGGGAAATCTCCTCGGTCATTCGTGGCGAGCCTCAGTCGATCGCGCTCATCCACCGCGACCTGGTCGACGGCGGCGACGTGGTGCGCGAATCCGTGAATGACGCGGTCCTCAAGATCAGACGCAAGCTCACCCGAACGCTTCAGGAAGCGCAGAAGCAGGGCGACCTCCGGCCCGACATGGACGTGGACATCCTGCTGCTGGATCTCGTGGGGGCGTTGCTCTACCCCGTCCTCGCCGCGCCCGTCGTGCGCGCGCTGTGGAAGATGGACCCCATGCACGCGGATTCCATCGAACGCCACGAACGCCACCTGATGGCGCTGCTCCCCGCGGTGTTCGTGCGGCAGAAGTGAGCCAGAAGCGCCCACCGGAGCATGTCCTACTCGAAGAGAACGGCTTGCTCGTTCCTGGTCCGCCGCGCCGCGCGTTGGCGGTGCCGCGCATCGCCGACTGGTGCACAGTGACCGCGCTGGATGCGGCGGCGGCGTCCGGCTACCGCGGCAGCTCGAGCAGGAACACCGTCCTCCCTGGCGCAGAGCTGACCGTCAGACTCCCTCGGTGCGCCTGCGCGATCTTTCGCGCCAACGGCAACCCCAGTCCGGTCCCTTTCTCCCGCGTGGTGAAGAAGGGCTCGAAGATCCGCTCCTGCAACTCGGCGGGAATACCCGCGCCTGCATCTTCCACTCGGACTTCGTAGCGACCCTCGCGCAACGCGCCTTGCAGCTTCACCACTCCGCCCGGCGGTGACGCCTGCACCGCGTTCTTGGTGAGGTTGACCACCGCGGCGGTGATCAAGCTCACGTCCAACCTGACCTGCGCGGGCTCGGCGCTGATCTCAATGGGACCGCCCAGCAGCTCCTTCACGTTCTCCAGCAGCGGCGCCATCTCGGTGGGAACCGGCGCGGTCTTCTGGTCACGCGCGAAGCTCAAGAAGTCCTCGACGATCCGCTTCAGGTAATCGATCTCACGCTGAATCTTCTTCACATGCTCGGTCGGCCCCAACTCTTCAGCGAGCAATCCCGCGAAGAGCTCAATTCCTCCAATCGGGTTGCGGACCTCGTGCGCTACCCCCGCGAGCATCATCTTCAACTGTCGATCCCGGCTCTCCAGCGCGCCGCGCATCGTCTCCAACTCGGTGGCCAGCGCGCCCAGCTCGCGCACCCGTTCGGTGCTGATCTTCGTCTCGAGATCACCTCGGCCAATCCGCACCGCGGACTCCAGCAACCGATGCAGCGGCGCCGCGACTCCGCGCGCGCTCAGGAACGCGATCGCCACCAGCACCGCGGATGCAATCGCGACCAAAATCAAATAACCGCGAAAGAGCGTCCGCAGCGGCCCGAAGAACTCCGCGCTTCCCTCGACACCCACCGCCGCGACCACCAGCCCATCGAGCATGACCGGCGCGTAGCCCGTCTTGTACGGACTGCCGTCACTGCCCACGAACAGCACCTGCGAGGCTACGCGCTCCCCCGCGAAGACGCGCGCCAGCTCCAGACGGTCCCGCGCCAGCTCCGGAACCTCGGCGCCCACCGGCAGACCACCCCCCGCGTCCAGCCTCACCCGCCCTTGCTTGTCGAACGCGAAGATGCGCCGAGCGCCCGTCGACGCCTTCACCTCACCCAACAGCCGCATCAGGTTCCGGTAGGTCCGCGTCTCGTTGACGTCATCGTCCGGCTCCACTGAGAGAAGGCGATCAGCGGCCAGCTGCGAGGCGGCGGCCGCGGCGACGGCGGAGAGTCCCTTTCCCAGCTCCTCTTCCAGCATCTCGTGCGACAGCGCATAACCCGCGGCGCCGGCGAGGGCGAAGAACGCCAGGGTGGGAACCAGGAACGCGGCAGTGAGCCGCGAGCGCAGGCTGCGCAGACTCAGGGCGGACCCGCGGGTTGCTTCTCGAGACGGCGTTGACAGATCTCCTCGATCAGCGCCATCGACTCCTCGTCGAAGTTCACGAACTCCACCCCAATTCCCGGCGAGCCACTCTCCGGCGGAGAGACGCGCACCACGCGGCCCAACCCTTCAATCAACTTTTCGCCGTCTTCCAACGTGAACTGCAGATAGACCAACGCCCCCAGCTCCTGCGGAGCCCGCGTGGCGATGAACATGCCGCCGATTGAAATGTTCGTGGCGTGCTCGGTGAGGAACTCTTCGAACGACGACGAGCGGTGCTGCACCAGCAGCGACAGCGGTGAGCGGGGATAACGGCGGCGATCATCCGGGGCGATCGAGTCGGTCATGGGTGAACCTGAACGCCATCTTAGACCCGCTTACGGAAAGAGCACTTGTAGAGCCTCGCCCAACGTCTCCACTCCCAGCGGCTCCAGCCGCCGCTCCTCCAGCCGTTTCGCGCTGTTTTTGGGTAGAACCACCGTGCGAAAGCCCATCTTCGCCGCCTCGGCCAGGCGGGGCTCAACCTGTCCCACCGCGCGCACCTCTCCCGCCAAACCCACTTCGCCCAACACCAGCGTGTGTGGATCCAGCGGCTTGTTGGTCAGGGACGAGACCAGCGCCGCGCACACCGCCAAGTCAGACGCAGGCTCGGTGAGCTGCATGCCGCCGGCGACGTTGACGAAGAGGTCACAGCCCACCAGCTGCACGTCCTCCTTCTTTTCCAACACCGCAGCCAGCAGCGCGACCCGGTTCGAGTCCACGCCAATCGCCGTTCGTCGCGCGGTGCCATAGCCCGTCGGCGCGACCAACGCCTGGACCTCCACCAAGAGAGGCCGAGTGCCATTCAGAGTCGACGTCACCACCGAACCCGATTTGCCCGCAGGACGTTCCGCCAGAAACAGCGCCGAAGGATCCGCGACCTCGTTGAGGCCAGAGCCCTTCATCTCAAAGACACCAATCTCGTTCGTCGAGCCAAAGCGGTTCTTGTGCGCGCGCAGAATGCGGAAGGGGTGGCCGCGCTCGCCTTCGAAGTAGAGCACCGTGTCCACCATGTGCTCGAGCACACGCGGCCCCGCGATCGACCCGTCCTTGGTGACGTGACCGACCATGAACGTCGGCACGCCCGAGCGCTTGGCGAACGCCATTAATCGTCCCGCCACCTCACGCACCTGCGAGATAGAGCCCGGCGCGCTGCCCAGCTCCTGCAGAAACATCGTCTGAATGGAATCAATGACCAGCGCGGAAGGCTTGAGGTGCTCCGTCGCGTTCAGGATCTTCTCAGCATCCGTCTCCGCGAAGAGGTGCAGCCGCTTCGCCTGCACGCCAAGACGCTCCGCGCGCATCTTCGTCTGCCGCAGCGACTCTTCGCCCGACACGTAGAGCGCCGGCGCATTCGCGGCCAACTTGTCCAGCGCCGCCAGCAGCAGCGTGGACTTGCCAATCCCGGGATCTCCGCCGAGCAGAACCAAGGATCCCGCGACGACACCGCCGCCCAACACGCGATCCAGCTCCGCGATGCCCGTGCGCCGCCGCGTTTCCGCCTCGGCAGAGACATCCTCTAACAACACGGGCTTCGCCGATCCTCCAGAAGCGCCCCAGGCCGGCCGCTTGTCCGACTCGTCCGCCGCCGCCTCTTCGACCAACGTGCTCCACGCGCCGCAGTCGGGACACTTCCCCATCCACTTCGCCGATTGATAGCCACACGCCTGACAGCTGAAGTGCGTTCGTGCTTTCGCCATTCCTCACTCTTTACAGCGGGCCCCTGACAGCAGGGGCCCTTGGCACCGTTCGCGGCACACAACTAAGACGTCGTGTCCGACAGGCGACGACGCTCTTAAGGCGCTGGCTTGGCGGCGGCGCCGCGCTCGTCGACCTTGACCTGATTCCGGCCGGCGCGTTTCGCGTCGTAGAGCGCAGAGTCCGCCCGCGAGAGGAAGGCCGCCATGTCGTCGTCTTCGTGGAACTGCGCGACACCAATGCTGACCGTGACCGGAATCTCTGCTGTGCCTCCGGCGGCGCTCGTGGGAAGCGCGAACCTGTGCTTGGCGATCCGCTCGCGGAGACGGTTTGTGATGATCGCCGCCTCGGTGGCGCCCGCTTGCACGAAGAGAATGCCGAACTCCTCACCGCCGTAGCGCGCGACCACGTCCGTGCTGCGGACGGAGGCGACGACCAGATTCGACAGATGAGCGAGCACTGCGTCGCCAGCAGGGTGACCGTGGGTGTCGTTGATCGTCTTGAAGAAGTCGACGTCCACCATGCCCAACGTGAGGTTCTCGCGGTAACGGCGCGCGCGAGAGATCTCCTGCTCCAGCCGAGCCTTGAAATACTTGTGGTTGTAGCAACGGGTCAGACCGTCGCGGATCGCCATGTTCCGCAGCTCGGAGAGACGCTGCAGGTGGGAACGAACGCGGGCCACCAGCTCCTGCGGTTCGAACGGCTTGGAGATGTAGTCGTTGCCACCGACTTCGAGGCCGCGCACGCGCTGTTCAAGATCGCCGCGCCGAGTGACGAAGTTCACCGGAGTGAACTGCAGCGCGGGATGCGCGCGAACGCGACGGCAAACATCGAAGCCATCCACCCCGGGCATCTGCACGTCCAAGACGATGAGGTCGGGGAGCTCCGACATGATCGTCTGCAGCGCTTCCCCCGGATCGCAGCAGAAGGAGCTCATCAGCCCCGCGTCGCGCAGACAGTTGTCGATCAGCTTCGCGCTGAACGGGTCGTCGTCGATGATCAGAACCTTTGACAGCACCCGCTCTTCGCCGGTCGCATCCGGTTGAGTCAGTCCGAGCGGATTGGTGAGCGGACGGTCGGAGATCTTCCCTCCGTGGTTGTCCAGCGCCGCCGCCACACCCGCCAACGCGTCCGACAACATTCGCGGAAGCTTCTGCAGGGCGGTGATGTGTCCGTCGATCGCCAGCCGCAGCAGGTCCTCGCTCACCGCCGAGAGGTAGCCCAGCACCGTGAGATCCACCGACTGCGCAGTGCCCGCGATCTTGTGGAAGAAGTTCCACAGCTCTTTGAGCGCGATTGAATCGGACGGGTTCTTGAGGAGCCGATCATGGTGCTCGCGCGCGGCGCGATAACCACCGTCCAGCTCCTTCAGGAAGATGAGCTTCAGCTCGAAGGCTGCGTCAGGCTTGATGTCCATGGGCATCGACGCACGAGCGTACTGGCGCTTTTCGCCGTCGACAAACTTCTC
Source organism: Myxococcaceae bacterium (assembly GCA_052386435.1). Taxonomy (GTDB): domain Bacteria; phylum Myxococcota; class Myxococcia; order Myxococcales; family Myxococcaceae; genus JBQTKE01. The sequence continues at coordinate 1,622 of JBQTKE010000482.1, read as the reverse complement.
CCACCAATCGTCAGTCGCCCTCACCTGACGGCTTGAAACCGCGGGGCAGCTCCGTTCGTAATGGTTGGAAACGTGAGGGTTGGAACGTGAAGCGGAGTCGCTGTGCGACCCCGACGTTGGTGGCTCAAACGCCGGAGAGCGGCGAGAGAACCCCGTCTCCCACCAGCAGCCGACCAACGCGTGAGCCCTCACAGCCCGGTCTGGAGCATGCACTCCACCACGCGGCGGATCAGCTCGCGGCGGATCTGCTTGCGGCAATGCTCTACCGCGGTCGGCGGCGGCTTCGGCAAGTGAGCGGGACGAGAGCGCGTCGCCGTTCGGAGGATCATCTCCACCTTCGCCGGTTCGATCTGAAACGGGCGGGAAGCGTCTTTGCGGAGGAAGTAACCAATCCCTCGCGCATCAAGAAGCTTGTGGAAGAAGCGGCGAGCATCTGCAACGAGCGTGAGATCGATGATGTCGGCCATGCGCGAAGATTTGTCGCGCGGATCATCGACCCCGTCCAATTTCGCAGCGGATCACTCGCGTCTTTATCTCACGTCACGAGTGAAGGCATCAGAGCTGTAGCGCGCTGTCGTCGGACGTTGTCGACAGCGCGCTTGGGAAAATCAACGCGAAGCACGCGCCGTTTTCTTGATTAGCGGAAGTTGTCCTTGACCGCGTTTTCGAAGTTTTCGCGGTTCTGCGGTATTTCGCCCAGCAGCTGCTTGGCCTGTGCTCGCCTCTGCGACGCGCCCGAATCAAAAGAGTCTCGGGGTGTGATGTCGGTGACGTCGGCGAGGTCGATTCCCGTCTCGCTTTTGAGGCGATCGGCGAGCTTCTTCTCGATCGGCGACAGGTCGATCGACGACAGGCCGACCGGACCGGAGTCGTCGTTCGGGGGAACAGGGATAGGACGGTTCGCGACAGAATTGATGGCCATGGAATGCCTCACCGGACGGGGTTTTCTCAGTTATCGGAAGACCGAGAATCGAGTTGCTAAAACTGGCCCACGACGCCCAGGCCATTTCCGGCCGGCACGACAACCACGCGAGGCTTCTCGTCTTTCGGATACAGCAGCACCGCGGTCAGCGCGCCCGCGGCCGCGACGATGATTCCCAAGTCCGCGACCAGTGCCTGAGTTTGCGCCGCGCGCCTAAGGTCCTGCTTCTGCTGCAGCGTCTTCCCTTCTTCGCGAAACGCCGAGTTGGAGCTGAGGAAGTTCAGGCCCATCACCACGGACGTCGCGAGCGCTGCGGCGCCAACACCGGCCGACACAAAGGCGAGCGTCTTCTTTCGCTGCACGGCGATCCCTTCCAAGTCCTGCTCGAGCTCACGCTTCCTCTCGTCCGACTTTCGTTTGGCCGCGGCCTCGTCCTCGGCGCGCTTCGCGGCAGCCTTGGCCTCCGCGGTGAGCCGCTTCCTCTCACTCTCCTGCTCGCGTGCCTCGGATTGGTTCTTCGCCTGTGACAAGCGCAGTCGATCAATGTTCAGCGCGGCCCGCTTGAGCAGCGTGGGATCGGTGCCCTCATTCGCGGAGAGATAGAGCTGGTAGTACTGCAGCGCGCTCTCGGTTTCGACCGCTTGGTCGTACGCGCGCGCGATGTTGTAGAGGAGCCTGGCGTGGGGCTCGAGGCCGTAAG
>JBQTKE010000481.1:0-6931 GCA_052386435.1 Myxococcaceae bacterium | reverse complement strand
TACACAGCGAGCTTGAGCCGACCCACCACATTCACGCCGCGACCGAGCAGATTGGGACGAATACCCTCGAGCGTGGAGCGCACGCCGTCGACCACGGAGTAACCAAGGCTGAAGTCTCCGGTGAGCGTGGCGCGTTCGCGCACTTCAACCAAGATGTCCTTCTGCGCCTCGACCACTTCAGGTCGCAAGAGCTGCACCGTGGCCTGACGAAAGATCTCCATCGTGACCAGGTTGCGCTGGCTCTCGAACAACATCTCCGAGTCCAAGACATCACCCTCATGCAGCCGCAGGTTGCCGCGCACCATCGGCTCGCTGCTCTGCACCAGGCCGCGCACGATCACCTGCCCCACCAGCACGCGAGGACCGGGATCCACCGCATACGAGACGCGCGCACTGCGCCCATCCGCGCTCAGCTCCGCGTTCGCCTCCACGCGCGCGAAGATGTGCCCCTTGCGTCCCAACTCCTGCGCCAGCTTCGCGCGCTCCTGCTCCATCGACGCGTAGCTCAGCGGCTGGCCCTGCTTCACCCCGCCCGGCGCCTTGACTCCCAACGCAGTCGGCAGCCCGGCGTACTTGATGCTCTCAATCAGCGTCTGCACGCCCTCTTCAGTCACGAAGCGCGCACGCACCCGGCGCGAGGCGACGTCAATGTCCAGCGCCTCCACGGTGACCTCCGCCTGCAGATAACCGCGATCGCGAAAGTACGAGGTCATCACCTCCGCCGCTTGTCGGTACGCTTCCTCAATCAACACGGAGTCGAGACTGGGACGCGGCGCGACGATCGGGTCACGCGCTTCGCGTCCCTCCGCTTCCACCGGATCGTCGGTGAGCAAGATCTTCGGACTCACCACTGGCTCGGACGCGCCGAGCACGTCCATCAAGATCTGCCGCAGCTCTCGCGTGGAGACGGCCTGATTCCCCACGAAGTCGATCTGCTCCACTCGAAGCGGCAGCCCTTCTTCCACCTCGAACAGCAACGCCGCGTGGGAGCGGTTGGGGCTGGGCACTTCGCGCGCGCGCACGCGAACGTCGTGGTAACCGCGGTACCGGTAGAAGAGCTCCAGCCGTCGCGCCAGTCGGCCGATCAGCGACGGCTCCAGCGTCTCCGTTCCGTCGTAGCCCAGCGCGGGGAGCAGCATCGAATCCGGCATGCTCCGACTGCCGCGGAACTGAATATCGTACTTCGGTCCGGCGGAGATAGGGAGCAACAGCTGCGCGCCCTTCCGTCGTTGCGACACCACCGGCTGAGCAACCTGCGCTCGGTAGTACTTCTCCGCTCTGTAGAGCCCGCGCAGCTGCTCCAGCTTTCCGTCGAGCCGCTCGAGATCCAGCACCTGCCCCAGCTGAAGATCCAACGAGGTCAGGATCCGATTGAGAGGCAGCCCAGGGCTTCCGCCCACCGTGACCGCATTCAAACGCGTCGGCTCTCCTTCCTCCACAGTGAGCAAAAGCTCCAGACCGTTGGGGAGCTCGAAAGCCTGAGTCTCGATCTTCACCTGGTTGTAGCCGCGCCGCCGGTAGTGCTGCGTCACCACCTCCACCGCGGCGGTCACGCGCTCCGGGTAGTACTCGGAGCCGGGTTCTAGCTTCGCCGCGGACACCACCTCTTCATCAGTGAGGACGCGGTTCCCCTGCACCCCGACCTGAGCGATGCGCCGCTTTGGGGTGATCTCGAAGATGACGCGCACACCGCCCGGCGCATCCTCCGCTCGCGCCACAACGTCCGCCAAGGTGTCGGTCTCGAAGAGCAGCTCAATGCTGCGCCGAACCTCGCCGGAGAGCAGCGGCTGGCCCTTGTGCACCGAGACCAGCTTGGAGAGTTTTCGCCGCAGCTCCGCCGCGGACGAGGCGTCCGCGTACGCGCCGTAGAAATGCATCTCCACGCCCACCACCGTGGGCTCATTGCTGGGAGGACGCTGAGGGAGCGGAAACGGCTGGGCGATGGCACTCAACGCCCACTGACAGACAAGAACGACCGCTACTCGAGCTCCCAGTGGAACTTGAGGTCCAGACCGAAGTTCTCGCCCGTCGATTGTCTGTTCTCGTTGTCCCACTGGAACTGGCCGGATACCCGATTGTTGAAACGGTACTCCACTTGGGCCCGCCTGCCCTTGCCTGAGAGCGGATAACTGACGTTGAGCCTAAGCTTCTCGGTCAGCAACTTCGACTCCAATTGTGCCGTGGGCTCCACGGCGCCGGCCGCGCTGTTGTACGCGCTGGAGATGTGGAAGGACATGTCGCGAAGAATCTGGTTCTTGGGCAAAAACCGCTGAACCTGGCGATCCAGTCCTGAAACCTTCATCAGTGCCTCTGCTGCCAGTCCGGCGCCGGCATTCGCGGTGTTGCTGCGATCGTGCGAGACGACACCCAACGTGAGCAGGGAGAGGATGTCGCCTTCCTGTAGCTCCGGCTCCGAGGTGAGGATCAGCTTCGGCTCGGTGAGGCGACCAAAAGCGTGCAGTCGAACCAGGTACTCACGCACCTGCGTCTGCGCGTGCAGGTCAAACACCGCCTCGATGCTCTTGCGGTCCTTGAACTCCAACAGGCCCTGACTCACCGCGAACTGGTTGCCGCGAAAGTACGCCTGGCTTCCCTCGGCGGCAGTGATGGTCCCGAGCAATCCCGGACGCAGGTTTGTGCCAGTCAGCTTGACGCTGCCCTCCATCTTCGCGCGCGCCAGGTTGTTGTCGATGCGCACGTCACCGCGGGAGTGAATGTCCACGTCCAGCCGCAGCCACTCCTGCGCCTTCTCGCCGCGCCCCAAATACCGCGCGCGTCCCACTTCGAGCATCATCGACTCCAACTCCAGCGGCTTCTCGTAGCGCAGCTTCAGCAGGTCGATGTCGCCGGTCAGAATCAGATCATCTGGCTTGCCGTAGAGGGTGAGCTGACCGCTCACGTTCATGGGCGCCTGCTCAATGAACGGGAGCGACACTTCGTCCATCAGCAGGTTCAACCGCAGCGGCGGTTCGCCGTCGACGTTGGCCGTCGCAATCTGCAAGTTCGCCAGTCGAACATCGCCCTTCACTGAGACGCGGCCGTCGTTCACCACGCCTTCCAACGCCGGAATCAGCACGCGCGAATCGGAGAACTCCAAACGTCCCGACACGCTGCGCGCCGCCACCGGTTGATCGCGCATGGAGAAGCGCGCATCGCGAATTTCGGCGGTGCCCAAGAGCCGCGGCTTCTTCGGAGAGCCCGACGCCGACGCGCGGATCTCCACCTTGCCGGCGGCGCGCTCAATGCCTGGCACGAACGACTCCACCAACCTCATGTCGAGCAGACCTTCCAAGGTCACATCAAGCGCGTTCGGCGCAACACTTCCCCCCGCGGAGAGCTGCGTGTTCGGTCCCTTCAACGAGAGCGCGTCCAGCTGAGCCTTACCGTTCACGTAGGTCAGCTCGAAAGGAAACTCGCTGGCCGCGCTGAAGTCGCCGCGGCTAAACACCAACTTATCCACGGTGGCCTTGGCGTTCACCGAGCCCAAGTCGCGCAGATTTCCCGTCGCCTGAATCGCTCCAGAGATGGAGCCCGAGAGCCCCTGCGAAATCGCGTGGGTGGGCAGCAGCGGGCGAATCTCCGGCAGCGCGAAGTTCACGCTCGCTTGATACGCGAACGGCTCACGCAGCTTCAGCTTGAGCACGGTGCGCGCGTCGTCGAAGAGCGTGCCGTAGATCTGCATGTCCTTGCCTTCGATCTCCGCTTCCAGGTGCGTGCGCCCCAAGCTCCGGTTCGCGAACTGCACCCGAGGAGACGTCAGGTACATCTTCACCACCGGCGTGGCGGAGTCCCCGCTCACCTTCCCCACCAGCGTGAGCTTGCCGTCCAGCCCCAGCCGTTCCGCATCCTCGCGCCCTGCGAGCTCCGCGAAAGAGAGGTCGGTTCCGCGGAAGGTGAACGCGAGAGGTCCATCGAAATCGAAAGTTCCCTCGAGCTGCGAGAGCCCCAGCGGACCGGAGAGAGTCACCGGGTCCAGCACCATGCGCTGCCCGTCTTCAAAGCGCAGTCCCAGCTTGCCCGCGCCCATCCGCCGCCCGTCGTAGGTCAGCCCCTTCACCTCCAGATTCACCGCGCCCGCGAACTGTTTGGCGGGACCATGAATGTCCACGTGACCTGACACCGCGCCACCCGTGGTTCCCTGGAAAATCGCGATCGACGGATGCCTGGGGGCGATCATGTCGACGACGTCCTCCAGGCGACCACCCAACAGATCAACGCGGCCTTGCGTGAGCAGGTGCGGTCCAAACGTCAGCGCGCCCGCGCCGGCGTACGGCGTGCTGCCCTTCTGCCCAGAGAGCTGCGCGAAGGAGAGCACCTTCTTCTCGAAGGTGACCCGGCTCTGCATTGTTCCGAGAGAGAACTTCCAGAACGCGAAGTCCCGCACTGACAGCGCGCCCTCAATGTGCACGTCCCCGTACGGACCGGTGATGGTGACCAGGCCACTCCCCTCGCCCGACCACGGAATCCCAGCGATCTGCTTGAAGTGGGCGAAGTTGAGCTGCTCTGGGCGGGCCACAATATTCAGACCCTTGCTCTGATCGTAGAAGAGCGTGACGTCAGCGGTGACATGCGTAGCGCCCCCGCTGGCCAGCGGCGGCAGATCCACTTTCGCGCCGTGCAGATCCACGCGGTCCGCGAGCACGCGCAGTCCCACCTGGACCTTCGCTTGATCAAACGCAAGAATGTCCGAACCCGTCTTCAACGGCGCGTTGTAGGCGCGCGACGCGAGAAGGAATCGCGCGACCCGCAGGTCCGCCTCGCCATTCAGATTCGGAGCAGGGAGCAGCGTCCCGCTCGCGGTCCCTTTTCCGCTCGCGAAGAAGTCCACCCACGCGCCGCGCACACCCGCTTTGTCCATCACCTCCGCGAACTCGGCATTGTCGGTTTCGAAGCGGACTTGCACGGGCAACGCGGGCGTCAGCTTGAGCGTTCCTGCGGCAGAGAGGAATCCCGGACCCGCGGGCGCCTTGAGCTCCTGTATCGAAACCTCATCGCCCATCAAAGACAGCCGCGCGCTGAAGTCGCCGGGAGAGAGCTTGCCCACGGTGATGCCGGTGCCTTTGAGCTCCGCGGAGAGAATCGCGTCCCCGGGCTTTCCGCTGGCGGAGACGCGTGCCCACAGGTGCCCGCCCAGCTCCTGATGCGACCGGAGCGCCACGCCCACGCTCTTGAGCGGCGCGAAGAGCTGCCCTTCCAGCGCCAGCACGGGATCGCAGAGCTGATCGACGCGACCACCGAGGCTCACGGTGATGTCCTCCAGCCCCAGCTCGCCGCGGTTGAGCTCCAACCGCTCCTCGCTCACATCCAGCCCGCCCTCCATCGACAGCCGAGCCAGCGTCAACGGCACCGCGTCCGCGCGCGCCTGCACCCAACCTTTCTTCGCGTCGAGCTGAAACTCAGTCACCCCGCGCCGGGTCTTCCAGCGCAGATCCACGCCCGAAACTTCCACGCGCCGCCCTGCCGGCAACGCCAGCCGGACCTCGGCGTCGGTGAGATCCAACCGATCGATCACCACGCGGCGCATGCCCGACAGCGGGCCGCACTTGCCCGGCTCTTTCGGCTTTTGGCGCCTGGAAGCCAGCGCCGCGAGCTCCAACGTCACCCGCGGACGGGAGATGCGCACCCAATCAATGCCCACGCGCCCGAAGAACGGCTGGAAGGATCCCAGCGACACTTCCGCGGAATCAGCGATGAGCAGCGGCGTGTCAGTGCCCGGCTCGAACGCGGAGAGCCCATGCAGCCGCACCGCCATGTTGACCGGATCGATCTCGCAGCGCCCGATGCCGACATCCAGACCCAGCAGCACCGGCAGCTCGCGGCGCGCCAGCGTGCAGGCGCCTTCCCACGCGACACGCGAACGCAGAAAGGCAATGGCGCCAACGGACACCAAGAGGAGACCGAGCAGCGCCGCTCTCCAACCATTTCTGCGCTTCAAAGCCACGACGTTAGAGCTTCCCTAAACCCGCCAGATACCGGTCTATCTCTGCGAGGTCGATCTTTCCGCTCGCAGTCTTCGGTGGACCGGACTGTGGCGCAGCACGCGGCGCGTTGGAAGCCGGCAGGGGCTCGGCGGAAGCGGGTCGGGACAGGCCCAGGTTTTCACCAATTCGATCAACTATTTCGCCGCTGATCGTCTCGGTACGAGCCAAGAAGGCCTCGAAGAGGGCGTTGTCACAGAGCGTGTTAATGACGCGCGGGGAGCCGCCGGAGTGACTGTGCACAGCCGCGATCGCCTCGTCCGTGAACGGCAGCCGCTGCGCACCCGCCAGACGCATGCGGTGCTTGATGTACGCGTCCGTCGACTCCGCGGTGAACGGCTCCAGCTTGTAGCGAAGCGACACGCGTTGAGCGAGCGGCGGATCCAGCTTCAAGTTCTTCTCGATCTCCGGCAGGCCGAAGAAGACGAACGAGATGAGCTTGCGCTCCGGCACTTCCAGATTGAGCAGCCCGCGGAACTCCTCCATCAGCTCGCGCGACTCCAGCATCTGCGCTTCGTCGATGAGGACGACTGCCTTCTTGCCTGACTCGTAGATCTGCAGGAGCCGCTGATACAACTGCGAGAGCAACGCGAGCTTCTCGTGCGCCGGGCTCTCCACGCCCAGCTGCAGCGCGATGCGACGGAGCAGCCAGTTCGCGGTGATGCCGGAGTGAATGATCACCAGCAGCGCGGCTTCGTATTCCGCCTCGGGCAGCGAATCCAACATGCGGCGCGCGAGCGTCGTCTTCCCCGCACCGATGTCGCCGATGAGAATCGACAGGCCCTTCATGTAGCTGACCGAATGCATCAGCCGGGTGAGCGCCTGCGAGTGCTGCGTCGAGTTGTAATAAAACCGGCTCACCGGAGCGTTGGAGAACGGCTCCTGCGCCAACTCGAAGAATTCGAGATAGGTGCTCATGCTAGATGTACCCGACCTTCCGGGACTTCTCTCCC
>JBQTKE010000480.1:0-8921 GCA_052386435.1 Myxococcaceae bacterium | reverse complement strand
AGATCAAGATCTACGCGGTAGACACAGACCTCATGCCGCCGCGGCCGGACCCGCCGCTCTCCGCCGCGGAGAAGGAGCTGGTGGCGACCTGGGTCCGCGGCGGTGCTCCGAATTGCCGTACGGACGGTGGCACGCCTGACGGTGGCTGAGGCAAGATACGCAGCTCGCAAAGGGGAACACACGGCATGGCTTCCGAGACGGTCATTGGGCGCACCATTGTCATCGACGGTGAAGTGAAGAGCAGCGAGGACATCTCGGTGCAGGGCACGGTGAAGGGGAGAATCTCCACCACCGCCGACCTCTACGTTGAATCCAGTGGCACCGTGGAAGCCGAGGTGCAGACGCGCAGCATTGAGATCCACGGGAAGATCGTGGGCAACGTCAGCGCGTCGGACAAATACGAGCTGATGCGCGATGGCGAGGTGATTGGCGATGTCACCGCTCCGCGCGTGGTGATTTCAGACGGCGCGGTGTTCAAGGGCCACGTGGACATGGCCGAGCCTTCGGGCTCGCGCTCCAGCGGCGCCGTGGAGAAGTCCGCGCCCAAGCCGCCGCCCCGCCCGCGCCGATAGTCCTCTCGAGGCGCTCCATGGCCGTCCTCATTCGCAACGCCGACATGGGGCGCTTCACCAACCCCCTGCACCTCGTCGGCGAGCTGCGCGCGCTCACACCGACGCAAACGCGCGAGCTGAGCACGCAGCCGCAAGCGAGCGTGACGCATGACGCGCTGAGCGCGTTGCCGCAAGCGAGCGTGAGGCGTGATGAGCTGAGCGTGCTGCCGCAAGCGAGCGTGACACGCGTGGAGCGTGACGGAGCGCTCTGGTTGGAGCTGCGAGACGTCTCCGGTGCGCTCCTGGCCTTGCTCGAAGCGGACAAGCTCTTCGCGCTGCGCGACGCAGCGCTGACCGCGCTTTCGGTGGAAGCGAACACCCGCCAAGCGACGTTCGTGGGCGAAGAGGCCAAGCCCGAGCACGACCTCATGACCGCCTGGCACATTTACCAAGGCGCCCAGGGCGACGAAGCGCTGGAGCACGTTCCTTCCTGACATGCCCATGCTCTCCGCGAGAGTTCGCGCCTTCGACTGGCTGCGCGGTCTGGCCATCCTGTTCATGATTCAGTGCCACGCGATGGTGCTGCTCACCGAAGAGCTGCGCCGCAGTCCGCTGGCAAAGACGCTCCTCTGGTACGACGGGTTGGTTGCGCCGGCTTTCATTTTCACCTCGGGTTTCTCGTTGGCGCTCGTTCAAGTCCGCGCCGCGCAGAGTGGAGAGGCACGCTGGTCCCGAGCAAAGAAGACAGCGCGGCGGATCGGCGAGGTCTTCCTCGTCGCCACGCTGGTGAACTGGATGTGGTTTCCGATTTTTCGCGAGCCGAAGTGGATCCTCCGCTTTGACATCCTCCACTGCATCGCGCTCTCGCTCTCTCTGGCGTTGCCACTCATCGCGGTGCTCGCGCGCAGGCCAGCTGTGCTTGCGGGCGTCTCAGTGATTCTCGCCTTCGCGATCTTTGGTCTCGCTCCCTATGGCGAGCAGGTGTCGGGTCCGTTCGCGCTGCTTTTCAGCAAGGTGAATTCGAAGACGACGTTTCCGCTCACGCCTTGGGCGGGTTACGTATTTCTGGGCGCGTCCGCCGGCGCGTGGGCGGGAACGGGGAACCTGCGGCGTCTGGTCTTTTGGATGTTGGGGCTCGCAGGGGTGGGCTGTGCGCTCTGGCAACTGCAGCCGCTGCTCTTTCACGAGGTCTATCCCACGCATCAGCCGTGGGAGACGAACCCGGGCAACCACGGTCAGCGCTGGATGTGGATCTCCATCCTTGTGCTAACGCTGCTGACCCTGGAGCTCAAAGCCGCGGGGCCGTGGACGCGCAGTCCGCCCGTGCGTTTTCTGGAGGTCTTCGGCGGCTCCTCGCTGGCGGCCTACTTCTTCCACCAAGAGCTGCTCTTCTACCGGCTCTTTGGCTGGGGTTTCTCGTTCAACGCCTGGTGGAAGAGCTCCTGCGGTTTCCCCAAGTACTTCGCACTGACCGCTGTAATCATCGCCGCGACCTTCGTCTTGTGCGTGATGACTGACAAGATCTACACGCGCCTGGACAAGTGGCTGGCGGGGAGGGCCAGCTGAAGTCAGCGGCATAGACAAGTGCTGATGGAAAAGCCGGCCTTGGGGTTGTCATGATGCCGGGTTCATGAGCACCTCCTCCGGCATGACCTCTGCCACCGCCGCGAAGCGTTCGGTTTTAGCGCTTCTGGGCGCCACCTTCATCCTGGTGGTTCTGGTCTTCCAGTCCCTGGCCACCGCGCTGTTCCTCGCGGGTGTCCTTGCCGCGGTCCTCGCTCCGCTCCATCGACGGTTGTCGCGCCTGCTCTGGAGCCACCGGCAAGTGGCGGCGGGGGTGATGACGGTCTGCGCGGTCGCCGTAATCCTCATTCCGCTGGTGAGCTTCTCCGCCTTCGTGGTCCGCGAGGCGAGTGAGGCCTCCAAGTTCGTCGCGGAGACGGTGCGCAGCGAGGGCGTGGATGGGTTGATTGGTCACCTGCCGGATGGGGTGGAGAAGCTGGTGCGTGGGGCGCTCGACAAGCTGCCACTTCCGGAGGGGCAAGAGCTCAACGACAAGGTCCAGGAGACGGTGGGCGAGCGTGGCGGCCAGGCGGCGGCGGCGGTGAGGGCCGCGGTCGGGGCCACTGGCTCGTTCGTGTTTCAAGCGGCGATGATGCTCATCGCCTTCTTCTTCTTCCTCACGGAGAAGGAAGAAATCATGCAGTGGGTGGACGAAGCGTCTCCGCTGCGCCGCGGTCAGACGCGCGAGCTGCTCAAGGAGTTTCGGCAAGTCTCCAGCGCGGTGATGCGCTCCTCCATCCTCACCGCGGCCATTCAAGCCGCGGCCGCGCTGGTGGGGTACTTCATCGCTCGGGTTCCCCATCCGCTCTTCTTCGCGGGCGTCACGTTCTTCATCGCGTTCGTGCCGGCCATGGGTGCGGCGTCTGTCTGTCTTGCGGCGGCGCTGCTGCTCTTCGGCACGGGCCATCCCTACATGGCGCTCTTCCTCGCCATCTGGGGCGTGGCCGTCGTGGGCTTGGTCGACAACGTGGTGAAGCCGCTCCTCATGAAGGACGACGTTCACATGAACGGCGTGGTCGTCTTCTTCGCGCTGATTGGTGGGCTCACCACGTTCGGTCCGATTGGCCTGCTCGTGGGACCGCTCGCCGTCGCGCTCTTCATCGCCGTGTTGCGCATGTACCGCCGCGATTACGGAGAGCCGACTGCGAAATCGGGTGAGCCAGTGCGCAAGCCGTTCACGGATCCAAAGGAGCCACGAGCCACTCCGCATCCCGCGGCGCCAGAGCCCAAGCCGCTCACGTGAAGGCGCGCTTGTTTGCCCGCTCGCTGCGCGGAGTGAATAGGTGAAGCGCCGCCCACGGGGCAGAGTCAGGTGAAACGCCGGCCTACGCTTGACCGACGTAGCGCTTCACGAGGACCAGGAGCTCTTCCACCCGGATGGGCTTGGTGACGTAGTCCGTTGCGCCCGCGTCTTGCGCCACGGTGTGCAGCTTCGAGCGATCGAGAGCGGACGCGAGGATGACATGCGAGGTGACCATCTCCGCATCCGCGCGGAAGCGGCGGCACAAGTCCTTGCCGTCGATCGCCGGGAGCAGCACGTCGAGGATGACGAGGCGGGGTCGCAGCTTGCGAACCAAGCTCAGAGCTTCGTCGCCGCGCGTGGCGTTGTGAACTTCGTAGCCTGCTTTCTTGAGGGCGCCGCTGATCAGCCCCAGCGTTGCGGGCTCGTCATCCGCGACCACGATGGACTTGGTCTTGCCCACGCTGCTGGATTCACTCAGGCGTTTAATCGCAGCGGAGATCGTGGCGCCGGCCTTGCTGTCCAGCGCGACGAACTCCAAGCCGACCAGCTTCAGCTCAGGCCGGGACCAAGAGACCTCCGCGTTGAGCTGGAGCGGGCTCCCGTCGTCCAGCGTCAGCTTGAGCGTCACGCGCTGACCCAGCGTGAGCGGCGAGCCGACCTTGGCCAGCAGTCCTGTCTCGGAGAGGTTCTTCGCCTCGCTGACGCCTTCCATTTGAGGAGTCGTGAAGTGCAACGGGAGCGCGCAGTCCACGCGTGCGGTGCGGCGACCGCGTTCGGTCGCTTGCGACAGCGGCAGCAGCCCGAGCAGCGCGCGGCATTTCTCCAACTCTTTCGGCGCGAAGCTCACGAAGATGCCGTGACCGAACTTCTCGCTCTGCGGACGCAGCCCCACCACGGTCGCGGTGAGGACGATGTCGGTGGTCACTTCGGCCAGGAGCAGCTCAATCTGCACGTGGTCCGCGATTCGAACTTCAGCGGAGGTGGGAACGAAGGTGCGGTCCGCGCGCGGTTGAACCAACTCCGCCCAGAGCTGGTACTTGTCTGCGAACGAAAGCTGAAGCAACCCCGGGTCCCCTTTGGTTGACCGTGAGCGGCAGATTAGTCGACCCGCGCACGCAGTGTCTGTGCGACAGGGGCGGCCTAAAGTCTGGAGTCGGGGAATGGCGGACACGTGCATTGGGCCCCGGGTGGCGGTGCGTGAGCTTGCGGTCACGCTCTTGAGACCCTGGCGGGGCGTCGTTTCACCCGCGCCAAATATGTCGGTCATGCCCCTACATGGGAGCACCTGTCCGTTGGCTGTCGGCGCCGACTTTCCATACACTCCCGAAAATGCGTCTCGGCTTTGTGCTCATCGCGGCTGTCGCTTCTGGTTGCGCCGAGAAAGTGGATCTCAGCTCTCTGACCTTCGCGTGCAGCACCGACGCGGACTGCGTTGACGGTTACGTCTGTCAGTTGAGCGTCTGCTCTACGGTACCCATGGGTGGCGGTAACAGCGGCACCGCGGATGGTGGTCCTGCAGACGCAGGTACCGACGGAGGCGGCGAGCCTTCCGAGCCCACCTATCTTGTCGGCGGCAGCGTCGTCGGCTTCGCGATGGGGCCGCTGGTGCTGGAGCTCAACGGCGGACCGGATCTGATCCTCAACACGGGCGCGCCTTTCACGTTTCCGCAGGGGCTCGTCGAGGGAAGCGCGTTCCTGGTAACGGTGAAGTCCGTGGGGACCGGGCAGAGTTGCACGGTGATCAACGGCAACGGCACGGTCGGGATGTCGAACATCAACAACGTCCAGGTCCGCTGCACGTTCTCCGTCAGCGGCGGCGGCGGCTCGATTCAAGACAGTCTTGCCAACGTCTGTTCCGCGACGTCCCAAGGGCCGGTGTTGGAGCTGCCGATTTTCGTCCCTTCGGCGTACTTCACCGCCGCGAAGGTGGAGGTCACGCTCACGAATCTCCAACACCCGTTCGGCGCGGACCTCCGCGCGATTTTGGAACACACCACCACGGGATCTCGAGTCACGCTCTTCGACCGTCTGCGCAACTGCACCGCGGAGGACATCTTCAGCGGCGACTTCAAGTTCTCGGACTCCTATGCGAAGACGCTCTGCGAGCTCTCGTCACCCAACACGACGGCGATCACCAGCGGCTCTTTCCTTCCCTGCGACCTCAACATGCAGGCGACGACGCTCAATGGAGCTCCGCCAAACGGGTTTGGTGGCGAGAGCATGGCCGGGACGTGGAAGTTGCTGATCGCGGACATGGAATCCGGCGACGTGGGCAAGTTGGACGGGTGGACGCTGACCTTCAGTCCTCCCTGAGCGACCTAGCGCAGGAACGTTCGATAGAAGAACACGCCCGTCATCAGCCAGCCGACGGAGATGACGAATTTCCTCACGCGCTTCTGATCCACGGACCGCGCCAGAGAAGCGCCCGCGTACCCTCCGGCGATCGCACCCGCGACCATGGCCACCGCGGGTCGCCAAGCGACATTCCCTGTGAGGATGAACGTGAACAACGCAGACCCATTGATCAACACCGCGAAGGCGCTCTTGAGCCCGTTCATCCGATTCAAATCGGTCATGCCCAGCAGCGCGAACGCGGCCAGCATCATGAATCCAATCCCGCCGCCGAAGTACCCGCCGTAGATCGCGATCACCCACTGCAGCGGAAGCCCACGCCGCATCCAGTGATCGACGTGAGCGCCCTCTGCCTGGATGCCTCTTCTCAGTCGTTCTCCGAACGTGAACGTCAGCGTCGCGATCAAGAGCAGGAACGGAAGCAACGACTCGAAGATCCGCGCAGGTGTGTAGAGCAGCAGCACCGCCCCCGCGCCGCCGCCGACCAGGCTCACTGCGCCGAACACCCAGAGAAGCCTTCGTTCTCGCGCTGAGAACAGGCGCAGCTCCGCTCCATACGCCAGGGTGCTGGCGACACTCCCCGGCCAGAGAACGACGGTGCTGGTCGCGTTCGCCGCCACTGGGGAAATCCCAGAGAAAAGCAGGGCGGGAAGGGTGAAGAAGCTGCCGCCTCCTGCGACCGCGTTGAGCGCGCCCGCGAGGACTGCGGCCAACACCTGAAGCACAGTCGCCAACACGTCCGCGACCATGCCACAGCCTCGGCGAAAAGGGCGTCGCGTGCGCGGAGCGCATTGGCTAGAACCTCGGCACACTACTTTTTTGGAGCGTTCATGAGCACGCGGATTCGCAAGGCGGCCGTCCTGGGAGCAGGGTTGATGGGGAGCGGTATCGCCGCGCACTTGGCGAACGCAGGCATCCCGGTGCTCCTCCTGGACATTGTTCCGCCGGCTCCTGGTCCGGGTGACGATGTCAAATCCAGATCCTTCCGCAACAAGTTCGCGCTCGCCGGCCTTGCCAACCTCAAGAAAGCGAAGCCCGCGCCGCTCTTCACGCAGAACGTCCTCCCGCTGATTGAGATCGGCAACTTCGACGACGATCTGCCGCGCATCAAGGACTGTGACTGGGTGGTCGAGGTGGTGAAGGAAGAGCTCGCGGTGAAGCAGGCGCTCTTCGCCAAAGTGGAACCGCATCTCAAGCCCGGCGCGGTGGTCAGCTCGAACACCTCCGGTCTGTCCATCAAGGCAATGCTTCAGGGCCGCGGCGCTGCGTTCAAGAAGCAGTTCCTGGTCACGCACTTCTTCAACCCGGTTCGCTACATGAACCTGCTGGAGCTGGTGGCGGGGGAAGAGACCGACCCCAAGGTCTTGGCGCAGGTGGCGAAGTTTGGCGAGGAGGTCCTGGGTAAGGGGATCGTCTTTGGCAAGGACTCCACCAACTTCATCGCGAATCGAATCGGCATCTACTCGATCATGAAGGTCATTGAGGAGATGCAGAAGGAAGGGCTCACCGTCGAAGAGGTGGACAAAATCTTCGGACCGGCGATGGGGCGTCCCAAGTCGGCGGTGTTCCGCACCGCGGATGTCGTCGGCCTCGACACGTTCATCCACGTGGCTCGCAACTGCTACGACACCCTGCCCAAGGACGAAGGGCGCGAGACGTTCAAGATTCCGCCGTTCCTCGAGGAGATGGTGAAGAAGGGCTGGCTGGGCGACAAGTCCGGCGTCGGCTTCTACAAGAAGCAGAAGGGCGAAGGCGGGAAGGAGATTCTCTCGCTCGACCTCAAGACGCTGGAACACAAGCCGCAGCAGAAGGTCCGCTACGAATCGCTGGGCGCGGCGAAGGACGTTGAGAATGTCCGCGAGCGCGTGAAGACGGTGCTCCACGGCACCGACAAGGCCGCCAAGTTCGCGGAGAAGACCACGCTGGACGCGTTGGCCTACGCGTCGCGCCGCATCCCGGAGATCGCCGACGACTATGTGAACATCGACCGCGGCATTCGTTGGGGTTTCGGTTGGGACTTGGGTCCCTTCGAGATCTGGGACGCGTACGGTGTGGAGGCCGGCCTCGCCAAGATGAAGGAGCTGGGCATCAAGCCGGCGCCGTGGGTCGAGGAGATGGTGGAGAGCGGCCGCAAGAGCTTCTACGGCGTGGAAGGCGCCGCGGACACGTACTTCGATCTGCAAAAGAAGAGATCAGTCACGGTGCCGGAGAACGCCCGCGCGCTCAAGGTCGAGCACCTGCGCCGAGGCAACCAGCAGGTCGCGCACAACGACAGCGCTTCCCTCTGGGACATGGGCGATGGCGTGGCGTTGCTCGAGTTCCATTCCAAGATGAACTCCATCGACACGGACATCACCGAGCTGATGGAGAAGGCGATCGCCGAAGTGGAGAGGGGCTTCCGCGGGCTGGTGATTGGCAATGACGGCAGCAACTTCTCCGCGGGCGCGAACATCATGGCGCTGCTCATGGCCGTGAAGAGCGACGATTTCGACAGCGTGCGCAAGATGGTGAGCCGGTTCCAGCAAGCGAATCAGCAGATGCGCTACAGCCCGTTCCCCGTGGTAGCCGCGCCGTTCCAGCTCACGCTGGGCGGTGGCGCGGAAGTGACGATGGGCTGCAACGCGGTTCAGGCGGGCGCCGAGCTCTACATGGGACTCGTAGAGGTCGGCGTTGGCCTCATCCCCGGCGGTGGCGGCAACATGATGCTCCTGCGCAATCTCTTCGGCATGCACGCGGGTGACAAGGACTTCGACGCGCTCCCGTTTTTGAAGAAGGCGTTTTTGGCGATTGGCACCGCGAAGGTCGCGACCAGCGCGGAAGAGGCGCGCGAGGCCGGCTTCCTGACTCCCTCCGATGGCATCACGTTGAACCGCCAGTTCCTGCTCTCCGACGCGAAGGCTCGAGTGATTGGAATGGCCAACGCCGGCTTCCGCCCGCCGCGTCCGGCGCGCTTCAACCTGCCTGGCAAGAGCGGCGCCGCGACCATCGACATGATGCTCTACGACATGCAGCTCAACAGGCAGATCAGCGCGCATGAGCGGCTCATCGCCGGGAAGCTCGCCACCGTTCTCACGGGCGGCGACACCTCGCCTGCGACCCCCGTCACCGAGGAGCGCTTGCTCGACCTCGAACGCGAGGCTTTCCTGAGCCTGTGCGGCGAGCAAAAGACGATCGAGCGAATCGGCTACATGCTCCAGAACGGCAAACCGCTC
>JBQTKE010000479.1:0-2415 GCA_052386435.1 Myxococcaceae bacterium | reverse complement strand
TGCATCCTGGCGTGGAAGGGGATCTGGCTGGTGTGGCCGACAAGCTGAGATCCTTCATTCTCAACGGCATCGAACTGGGCCATGTCGTCAGACCGACCAAGAGGGAAAGGGCGACTGGGGACCTGCGAGCGCCAACCGAACACGAGCTCAGTCACCTCGTACTCACTCAGATTCATGAGGCGCTACGCCGTGACCGCCGGTTGAATGGAGGGAGCAACACTCGAAAGAACGAAAAGGCCCGCGTCAAGGATCCCGTGCCCGCTGAGCTCCAGGAAGCTCTTCGCGTTCTTCGCAGGACCCTTCGTCGCGGAACCGTGAAGGAGTTCCAGCAAGGGGTTCGTGACATCAGGAAGGAATATGAAGAAAAGGCGAGGGAATTGGACCGAGCAAAGGCTCGAAAGCTGAAGACCGACTTTGCCGCACTTCTGCGGAAGCATCTCACCGAGGGGCAGAAGGTAGATTCGTGACGAGCAAGCGCCGGCTGGTACCCTTAAGGCCAAAGGCAAGGGAGGTCCAAGCAAATGGAGGCACTCAGGAAAATCGGCGGGACGTCGAAGCGAAAGGCCGTTCATGTCGAAAGCATTTCAGAGCTGGCTCAGGAGTTGAAACGTTTCCTCGGCATGCATCCACGAGCCTGCCAGCTGGACGTGAGCGTCACACCGGGGTCGAACCCTCGGCGACTGTTCACCTTCCAGTTCTCCACTCCTATGGGAGTTCGAAAATTCGGCCTGCACGGCGACACCAAGCGTGCCGCCATTGAGAAATTTGTGGAGCTCGCCGCCAAAGCTCGAAAGTTCGAAGATGTCCTAACGCTCGCCCCGACCAAGGGGAAGAATTACAAGGTGGTCTTGCACTGTGCGGGTGGAGACGAGCTCGGGTGGTATTCGTACTCGCCAATTCCAAAGGCCGATTGAGCCCAACAGAATAGTGTCGCTTCAGGCGGGCCAACTATGTTGGGCATAATGCGGATTTAGACAGACATTTGGTCGAAACGCTTTCTGCTCGCCGACGAGATCAAGCCCGGCGCGATCAATGCCGAACCACACCGCCCAGCGTCTTCGTCAGCAGGAGTGACCAAGATTTCGCTTTTGGGTACGCCGAGGTCTGGTACACTCCCGCGCGTACGCGCGGCGCCAGGGAGCGCAGGCGTTCATCTCTCGTGATTGGTCTTACGCCCGGAGCTTGAAGCTCGGCATCCACTCCAGGAACAGGCAGGCGGTTCCCATGGGCTGCTTCAGCATGTTCTCGATCCTCAAAGCTGTGTAGCCGTTGATCGGCCCTGCGCGGATGAAGTCGCAGTTGTGCTGGTCCACGCTGTTGAAGAAGACGACCTTCCCATCGACGATGGCGAAATGGCCGATCACTTCTGACACCTCGCGCGACCAGTTGTACCTCGTGACTCTGTAGATCCCAGGTTTACATGCGCTCATTTGATCACCTACTACGTCCGAGCTCGTTCGACTTTCGAGGAGATCAGGCCGGCGATCTCGCCTTGGACGTTGCGTTCGCGGTCTCTGTAGATGAGGAGCGTGCCAACAGAGGCGTGACGGGAATGGTCCAACACCTCTTCCAAGCCGAAGCCATTGGCCTGGGCGACTTTGCATGCCTCGGTGATGCTGAGATGGCGCAGCCCGTGGGGTCGCGTTTCCACACCAACCCGACGCCCAAGCTTCCTCACGAGCTCGTAGACACCGCTACGGGTCAGCCGCTCTCCCTTCCCGGCTCGGTCGCAGTTGAGAAAGAGCGGTCCATGTTCGCCACCACGGACCTCGACCCATCGACTCAGAGCATCGGATGCGGCAGGAGGCATCGAGAGCGGGACCTTTTGGGTCTTGCCCTTGCCGAGGATGTGGATCGCCTGTCTCGGGGCATCAAAGTCCACGATGTCCAGGCTGGTGAGTTCGCTGGCCCTCAACGCGAGGTCGAACAGCAATCGAAGGATGGCAACGTCACGCCGGGCCTTCGCATCGTGCTGCTGCTCGGCGAGTTCCAGCATCTGGCAGAACGCTGACAGGCCAGGACCACGCGTGTCTCTGTAGGCCTCCGCCTTGAGGTTGGGGATCTCGATGCTCCACGAGACTACGCCGAGGGTTCTGGCGAGCTTCACCAAGCTCCTGAGCGCTGCGAGGCGCCGGTTGATAGTGGTGGCCTGGAACCCTTGGTCGACCATCACGGTGCGGTAACGCAAGACCATGGCATTGGCCGCTCCGCCGCCCATCGAGATGAGCTTCGACACTGCTACCTCTCGATCTCCGAGGTTGAGCGCGTGGACGAAGGAGTCCAGGTCACTTCCGTAGGCCTCAAGGGTTCGTCTGTTTCTGCCCGCCAGGAAAGCCTCGAGGAGCTGGCGCACCTCCCTATGGCCAGGTTCAGTTCGTCTGACTTCCGATGCAAGCGGGACCAATTCATCGTTCA
>JBQTKE010000478.1:0-4594 GCA_052386435.1 Myxococcaceae bacterium | reverse complement strand
GGCGTCTGATCCCAATGATCCATTACATCGACGCTCTCCAGCTCACCGGGAAACGCGTGTTCATCCGGGTGGATTTCAACGTCCCCCTGGACGAGCACGGGAAGATCACCGACGACACGCGCATCCGTGAGGCGCTGCCGACCATCCAGCGCGCGCTGAAGCTGGGCGGGAAGGTGATCCTCGCGTCGCACCTCGGGCGTCCCAAAGGCGTGGACCCGAAGCTGTCGCTCGAGCCCGTGGCCAAGCGGCTGGCGGATCTGCTTGGGAAAGAGCACGAAGTGCTGCTCGCGGATGAGAGCGTCGGCGATGGGGTGAAGAAGTTGGTGCGGGATCTGAAAGCCGGACAGGTCGTCCTCTTGGAGAACCTGCGCTTCCACAAGGAAGAGGAAGCGAACGACGAGGCCTTCGCGCGCGAGCTGGCCTCGTTGGCGGATGTTTACGTGAACGACGCGTTCGGGACGGCCCACCGAGCCCACGCGTCGACCGCGGGAATGGTGCCGTTCGTGAAGGAGAAGGCCGCGGGGCTCTTGATGCGCAAGGAGTTCGAGTACCTGGGTGGAGTGCTCAAGAACCCCGAGCGGCCGTTCATCGCGATCCTTGGCGGCGCCAAGGTGTCCGACAAGATCAAGGTCATTGAGAACCTGCTGCCCAAGGTGGACGCGCTGCTGATCGGCGGAGCCATGGCGTACACGTTCCTCAAGGCGCAGGGGATTGAGGTTGGGAAGAGCCGAGTCGAAGGCGACAAGCTCTCGCTCGCGACCAAGATCCTCGACGCGGCGGCGCGACTGGGGAAGGACCTGGTGCTCCCCATTGATCACGTCGCTGGGACGGAGCCGACCGAACAGAGCGAGGTTCACGAGATCACGGAGCGCGCGATCCCGGCGCACTTGATGGGTTTGGACATTGGGCCCAAGTCGCGGGACCAGTTCCGTCAGCACATTCGTGGGGCCAAGACGGTCCTCTGGAATGGGCCGATGGGTCTGTTCGAGGTGGAGAGGTTCTCCGCCGGGACGCGTGAAGTGGCCCAGGCCATGGCGAGCAACAAGAGCGCCACGACGATTGTCGGCGGAGGAGACAGCGCCGCGGCCGTGCAGGAGATGGGTTTCGGATCGCAGGTGACCCACGTGTCGACCGGCGGCGGCGCGTCGCTCGAGTTCCTCGAAGGACGTGAGCTTCCCGGCGTGAAGGCGCTGGAGACGTAATCGCAGATGGAGTTCAAACCATGAGCAGCCCCGACCGTCGGCCGATCCTCGCTGGCAACTGGAAGATGAACAAGACCGTGGGCGAAGCGATCTCGCTCGTTCGCGAGCTGCGTGAACAGCTCTCAGGCGTGCGTGGCGCGGAGATCGTCGTCGCGCCACCGTTCACCGCGCTGCACGCTGTCGCGAAAGTGCTCGAGGACTCCAACATCCACGTCGCCGCGCAGAACTGCCACTGGGAGAGCTCAGGCGCGTTCACGGGTGAGGTCAGCGCGCCCATGTTGAAGGAGCTGGGCTGTGCTTACGTGATCCTCGGCCACTCCGAGCGCCGTCAGTACTTTGGCGAGACCGATGAGATTGTGAACAAGCGAGTTCACGCAGTGCTGCGCGCGGGGCTGCGTCCCATTGTTTGTGTGGGCGAGACTTTGGCCGAGCGTGAGGGCGGAAAGACGTTGGACATCGTCGCTCGGCAAGTGAAGGGCGGACTCGCCGGGATCAACGCACAGGACATGCAGCACTGCGTCCTCGCGTACGAGCCGGTCTGGGCGATTGGGACCGGGAAAGTCGCCACGAGTGATCAAGCGCAGGAAGTTCACGCACACCTTCGCGAGCAGCTGCGAACCCTGTTCGATCGCGACACCGCGGCGAAAGTTCGCATTCAGTACGGCGGCTCCATGAAGCCCGACAACGCCGGCGAGCTCCTCGGAAAGCCCGACGTTGACGGAGGTCTCATCGGAGGCGCCAGCCTCAAGGCCGCCGACTTCGTCGCCATCGTTCGAGCGGGTGGGTGACGGAGGGCCGGGATTGGAACCTTCGTGAGGTGAGCCGTGACCGGGCCCTGGACTCGAGCCGAGCTAGGGGCCTCAAGGAAACCTGAGGATCTGCTGAGAATGCCGGCCCGATAGTGCGCGGTGGACGGCAGATTGTGTCTGCCTCGCGTGGTATGTATCATTGGTATCTATCTCGAGGTGGACCGTGGGCAAGCCAAAGGAAACGCAGGAAGCGAAGGTGTTCTGGACGGGCAGAAGTCAGGCAATCAGGCTGCCGAAAGAGTTTCGGTTCAACAGCGATACGGTGCTGGTCCACCGCGAGGGTGACCGCGTCGTCATTGAGCCAGCCAAGGGTTGGCCAGAGGGGTACTTGGATTCGTTCCGCGGTGTGGGCGACGACTTCGAAAGGCCCGAGCAGGGACAGTTTGAGCCCCGGGAGGAGCTCGATTGAAGTTTCTCCTCGACACGGACACCTGCATCTACGTGCTGAAGGAACGTGAGCCGGCGTACGAACGCTTCGCTCAGCAGAACCGAATCAGCATCGCCCTCAGCGTCTTCACGGAAGCGGAGCTGCGAACCGGCGCGCTGAAGAGCCAGCACCCAATCAAGAACCTGCAACGGATCGAGGCCTTCTTGAAGCCACTGGTCATCCTGGATTTCACCAGCGAGGACGCTGAAGTCTACGCGCAGACTCGCGCCAAGCTTGAGAAAGCGGGCACGCTCATTGGGCCCATGGACTTGCTGATCGCGGCGCATGCCCTCTCGCGCAAGCTGACGCTCGTGACGAACAACACGCGCGAATTTTACCGGGTCACCGGCATCCATCTCGCAAACTGGT
This sequence comes from Myxococcaceae bacterium, assembly GCA_052386435.1. Lineage (GTDB taxonomy): Bacteria > Myxococcota > Myxococcia > Myxococcales > Myxococcaceae > JBQTKE01. The sequence continues at coordinate 1,787 of JBQTKE010000478.1, read as the reverse complement.
CCGAGTGACCGCGCTTCAGACAATGTGCAAACCGCGTGAGTCGACTGAGATCCTGCGCTTTGTAGGCTCACTGCGAGCGCGCGCGGAATGCCGTAATCGCTTCGTGCGTGAGGTCAGCCCTGCCGCGGGTGCGCCTGGAGGTAGTCCTCCACCTTCTTCTGGATAGCTTCCTCGCGCTGCGCGTGGGTGCGGCTCATCCATTCATCGAATTCAGGCGTGTAGGTCTGCGCCATGTTGAGGTCGTTGGTGCTGGGCGGGAGCGCGTCGAGAGCCTCTTTCTTCGACACCGGCAGCGCCGGTGAAAGAGACCCGCGCTCAATCATGTTGCCCAGAATGGTGCTGACGTCCGCGGTGGTGGGGTGCGGCGTCGCTCCCAACTCATCAAGCTTATTGAAGGCCAGCTCGTCGCCCATGATGCCGTCGAGTGGGTAGTGACGAAGACAGTAGCCTTCGTTGGTGTTGCCCAAGATGTGGCCCACTTCATGGGCGAGCAGCTCGGGTCGCGCGGTGACGTCCCACAGAGTGGGGGTGATGACTTGGCTGTTCTGGGCCGGGGAGATGAGGACGGGCAGCGGATCTTCCGCCGACCGGTTCCGTGACATTCCGCTCCACAACTCGTTCGACATCTCGTTGTGGCTCCGTGCGTTGGCGGGAATGAAGCTGGATTCGTCGCGGAGAAACGAGGGAACGATGTTCAGCTCGACATCCGGCGTGTTCCAGGTCTGTTCGATGTCGCGGCAGATCTCCAAAACCTTCGCCTTGAGGGCGGGGTTGTCCTCGATGGAGTTTGCGTCCGTCTTTGCCAGGGTTGGATCCGGCACCTTGGCGGCGTCTTGCCATAGGGAAGCGCCACCGAAGACGAGTGGAAGCTCCAAGTGGTACTTGTCGCCTTCGCGGGTGACCTTGACGTCTGTCCCAACATTGTTGGTGCCGGTGCGGCTCCGGTAGGCAACTCCCTCGACAAAGGGAGATGGGCGCGGACCATTCGAACCAGGGAATGTCATCACCCATTTTCTTATCCGCAGGCATCCGAGTTGCGGCCTGGCCGCGTTCCCGCGCGTTCCCGCGTTCGTCCACGCCGGCGGTTAACGCGTCCGCTCAGGAGACACGTCGCTCCCTCTCAGGGAAAAGCGTTTCCCAGACTTGACGCGCACCTGCGCGAACTTCCGAGCCTCTGAATTGGCGAGCGTTTTGCTCAACCTCACACCTCGGCTTCGGAGGTTGTTGTGTTACGCACGTTCGTACTGCTGCTCGTGATGATGTCGTTCGCTGCGACGGGGCAGGGCGGAGACACAACGAAGACGTCGCGGGGCGCAGCGCAAGCTCTTCACGCTACCGGCGAGGTCAGCAGCGCGCAATCGCCCGAAGTGAGCAACGGAGAGCCTGGTACGGGCGGGTCAGGCCTCTCGGACGAGTGGAAGAGTCAGGCGCTTGGAAGAGGCACCGTCGACGGCACGGCGACCGGGCCCAGCCGTTCTGATGGTCCCGCGCCTGGGCAGGCTGTGACTGCCTCTCCGATGACACTCGCAGCGATGGGGCTGGGCGTCGAATACGAACGCGCATTGGGAGATCTCGTCGCCATCTTCGCGAGCCTTGAAGGCAGCTTGCTTTGGCGCGGAATGGGAGGTCAGGCCGGAGCGCGGTTCTACCCCTGCGGCCGGCCCATGAACGGCGTCTTCCTCGACGCCCACGGCAGCGCCTTCCGAGGGCAGTTCTCTGGCGAGCCGTACACTCAGTTCGGTGGGGGCATGCTCGTTGGGCGGTCGTGGACCCTCGAACACGGCGTC
>JBQTKE010000477.1:0-6122 GCA_052386435.1 Myxococcaceae bacterium | reverse complement strand
GCGCCACCGCGAGCACGCTCTGGGCGCGTTCGAACCCAAGTGCTTCCGCGCGCGCCTCGGCGAATGAGCGCGAATACGCCACGACCTTCATGCCGAACGCCTTCGCGCGCTGCCCTACCGCGGTGCCAATGGAACCGACGCCGACCAGCCCAAGCGTGCGCCCGTAGATGCCTTGGGCTTTCGAGAAGCGCTTCTTGTTCCAACGCCCTTCCCTCAACGCCCCCACGCCTTCGGGGATCTGTCGGTCCACCGCGAGCAGCAGCCCCAGCGTGAGCTCGGCCACGGCGAGCGCGTTCTGCCCCGGACAATTGGCCACGTAGACCCCACCCGCGGACGCGGCCTGCACATCGATGGTGTTCACCCCCGCGCCCGCGCGAATCACCAGCGAGAGTCGCCGCGCGGTCTGGAAAACCTTCGCCGGAACCTCGGTGGAGCGAACCACCAGGATGGACACGTCTCGCGCGGCTTCCGCCAACGAATCGCCCTTCGCATCCGGTTTGAGCTCAACGCTCAGCCCCAGCGCCCGTAGCTTCTCAAGCTTGTCGTGGGGAAACTCGTCCGCAACCAACACGCGCATCGCTGGGCTCCGGCAAGCAAAGTGAGGTCCTTCAGCCTACACCGGGGCGGCGCCGTGCCAATCGAAAGCTTCGAAGACCTGGCGCGACGACACCTCCGGACTTAGAACGGCGGCACAGCGGCACAGCAAAGGGAGGTTCACACATGGGGATGATGAAATTCGAAGTTTCGCACGGGCTGCCGAAAGACGAAGCGAAGAAGCGAATCGAAGCGCTCACGCGCTACTGGCAGAAGCACGGCATCAGCTCTCAGTGGGCTGGCGACAGCGCGACCATCAACGGCAAGGTGATGGGGGTGCAGTTCGACGCGAAGCTCGCGATCACGGACAAGAGCGTGGGCGGCGAAGGGACTGATCCGGGAATGCTGCTGCGCGGAACGGCAAAGAAGTATCTTGAGAACAAGTTCGCAACGTTCTTGGATCCGTCGAAGTCATTGTCGGATCTGGACAAGGTGAAAGACTGAAAGCGGCCTTGGCTTCGCAGCGCTGAGGCGGATCGCGTTCGAGTGCGCGTTCGGAACTGCAGGCACCGCAAGCGAAAGCGAACGCGGGCTTCTCAAACCTCCTGCAACGCCGCGAGCGCATACTTCGCCGCTCTCGCAATCGCGTCCGGCGAATCCGGCATGTCCGGGTAGTGCCCCGCGAGCACCCGCTGCGTGAACTTCAGTTGCGAGATCGCGTTCCGATAACTCCGGCGCGCGCCCTCGTGATCCGACGATCTCTCCTGAACCTGCGCCAGCAGGTAATGCCCCAGCGCGAGTGACGGTTCTAAAAACAGAGCCTTGCTCAGCTCCGACCTCGACTCCGGAAGCATCCCCGCCTGCAGCGCGGCGACCCCACCGAAGATCCGCGCCTCCACACAGAGCGGCTCGCGCGCCAGCACTTGGGCGAACGTCTCGCGCGCCTCCGCGTTTCGCCCCATCAGCGAATAGATGTTCCCCAACGTGATCAACGAGTCCAGGTCATTGCTGTCGTCCTCGGTGAGCTTCTTGATGGCAGACAGCGCACCCGCGAAATCGCCCTTTTCCATCTGCGCCACCGCCTTCTCCAGCCGCTGCGGTGGCGCCATCCGAGTCGGTGGACCCTCCGTCGCCTCCACGCTCACGGCCGTCGTCGGAACAGGAATGAGAGGACGAGGGGGCGTGGCCCGAATCGGACTGGGCGGCGCTTCCGGAACGAACTTCCTGTGGGCCCCCTCCGGCGGTTTCGGCCGAGTGGGCGCCGGAACCTTAGGAACATCGATCGGATCCAGAATCGACCGACGCTTCGCGGCGGAGGGATCCAGTGGCCTCCGGTAGATGAACGCGCCGTCCACCTCGATCATCTCGAACTTGTCGTAGACCTTGAACAAACTCTCCGAATAGCCCAGCAGCAAAAGACCGCCCGGGCGCAGCGCTTGGAGGAAGCGATCCATCAGCGCGCGGATGGTCGGCAGGTCGAAGTAGATGATGACGTTGCGGCAGAGGATGACGTCGACCGAATCGTTCCCCACGTGCGTGAACACTGGCGTCGCCAGGTTCAGCGGCTGAAACTTGATGAACTCCTTGAGCCGCGGCACCACCTCGAACACGTTGTCCTTCTGGGGAAACGGCTTGAAGAACCTGTGCAGCCGATCGTCCGACACGCCCGCCATTCGACGCAGCGGGTAGCGCCCCCACTTCGCGCTCTCGATCGCCGCTTCGTTCAAGTCCGTGGCCCACATGTCCACTTCCAGTGGCGAAGCGCCCTGCTCTTCAAAGAGCATGGCCAGCGAGTAGGGCTCTTCTCCCGTGGCGCAGCCTGCGGACCAGATCGACACCTTGCGGTTGGAACGCCGCGCGGCGGAGAGGCGCGAAGGAAGGATGGTCTCCTCCAACGCCTTGAACTGCCGCGGGTCGCGGAAGAAATCCGTCTTTCCTACCGTGACAAACGGCAGGAGCGCTCGCAGCTCCTGCTCTCCTGCCATCCCGTGCAGCTTCCTCACGTACTCTTCCGCGTCCGACAGCCCTACCACGGGCATGCGGGCGCTCAGCGCGAGCGTGAGCCCGTGATAGCCATCCGCGGCGATCTTCAACCCCGCGCGCTCCAGCAACAGCGCGGAGAGCTGATCCAAGGCCGTGCGTTCAATGGTCAGCATGGCTCAACCCACTTCACCAGCATCGGCAGAATCGCCTCCAATGCGAGCACGTGCTCCGCGGCGCCCAGCTCCACCGCTTCGCGAGGCATGCCGTAGACGACGCAGGTGGCTTCATCCTGCGCGATGGTGTGGCCCCCTTTGCGGCGAATCTCCTTCAACCCGCGCGCGCCGTCTCGCCCCATTCCGGTGAGCACCACGCCAATCGCACGACGACCGAAGGCCTGTGCCGCGGAAGAAAGCAACGCATCACACGACGGCCGAAACCCCATCAGGGGCGCGCTGTCGTCCAGGCGCAGCTTTCCATTCGCCTGAAGCAGAAGGTGCCGGCTGCTGGGCGCAACGTAGACATGGCCTGGCACCATCTGCTCGCCGTTGCGCGCTTCGGTGATTGGGACGTGCGTCTCCGACGCCAACCACTGCGCCAACCCCGTCGCGAATCCCTCGCTGATGTGTTGGCAGATGCAGATGGGTGCGCCGAAATCCTTGGGGAGATTTCTCAGCAGCAGCGACAACGCGCGCGGCCCCCCCAAAGAGGCGGCAATCGCCACCACCGGAAAGGTGGGACCCGCCGACGCCCTCTCGGAAGGCGCCGAGAACCGACGCCGGCGCTTGCCTCGGATGTGCTGAACCACCCTGACCTGCGCCAGCAGCGCGACCTTATGGGTCAGCTGCTTCCAGAACTCAGCGGTGAGCGTGTTGGGATACTCTTCAACGTCGAGCGCGCCCAAGGCCAGCGCCTCAAACGCCTCCATCTTGCGTGAGCCGTGCGGATGCAGCACCAAGATCGGCGTGGGCCGCTCCGCCATCACCGCTTCAATGGCGGTGATCGCCTCTTCGTCCGGAGAGATCTCCACCACGATCACGTCCGGGCCCTGCTGCTCCACAGCGTCGGGCATGCCCACGTAGTCGCAGCCGGGACCACTCGGCGCCAGCGCACCAGATGCGAACAGCGGCGCAGCGCGGTCGCTCAACCGGAGCCCTCGGTCCACCATCAGCACGCGGTACGGTGTTTTACGCGAGGGCATTGAAAGCTTAAGTGAGCCGGTCGATCGCCTGGGCCAAGCTTTCCACCCCAAGCTCGCCCTTGACCAGGTAGGCGTCCGCACCGGCGTCCAGTCCTCGCCGCTTGTCCTCTGGAGAAGCGAGCGAGGAGAGAATGATCACCGGCAATCGAGCGAGCGTGGGGTTCGATTTCAGACGTCGTGTGAGGGAAAAGCCGTCCAGCTTGGGCATCTGCACGTCGGTGAGGATCAGGTCGTACGTCTGCCCCTGAACCTTGATGTACGCCTCTTCTCCGTCCTGCGCTTCCTCCACGAAGTGACCCAACGCCTTCACCAGCGCGGACTCGGTTGCACGCGCGATCGGCGAATCGTCCACCAAGAGGATCTTCAAACGCCGCGTCGACGGCGAGTCGTTGACCGGGCGGGCCATGCGCCGCACCTCGGTCATGATGTCCGGGACATGGAGCAGCACCGCGATCCGGCCGTCTTCAAGTGCCGCGGTCCCGGCGACGAACGCCGCGCCCTTCAGGAAGTCACCGCCGCAGGGCTTTACCGCGACTTCACGCTCGTCCACGAAGCCGTCCACGACGAGCGCCGCGCGGTCCTGCCCGTGCCGCACCACCACCGCCGGGGGACGGTCGTAACGAGGCCCTCCATTCAGCGCGAGCAGCGGGCCCAACGCGACCATGGTGGTGGGCCGTTCGCGGTGACGGATCGCTACCGTGCCGAAGACCTCCATACGATCTTCCGGCTTGATGCGCGTGACCGCCTCCACGTCCGCCGCGGGGATGCCGTAGACGTCATCTCCCAGGCGAATCAGCAGCACCCGCATCATCGCCAAAGACTGCGGCAGTCGCAGGTGAACGGTGGTGCCGCGTCCCAGCCGGCTCGCCACGGAGACGGAGCCGCCCAGCGCTTCCACCTTGCGCTTCACCACGTCCATGCCGACACCGCGGCCGGAGAGATCGCTCACCTCGTCGCGAGTGGAGAACCCTGGCAGGAAGATCAGCTCAATCGCCTCACGTTCGGTGAGCGCCGTGGCTTGGGGGCTGGTGAGCAGTCGCTTGGCCACCGCTGCCTGCCGCAGCCGCTCCGGATCCATGCCGCGTCCGTCGTCCTCTACCTCGACGTGCAGCATGTCGCCATCCGCTCGCACGCGGATTGCCACCCGACCCGTCGCGGGTTTGCCCATCGACTTGCGGAAGTCGCTCTGCTCGAGCCCGTGATCCACCGCGTTGCGGAGCAGATGCACCAGCGCGTCGCGCAAGTCCGCCACCATGGAGCGATCCACGCCGGCGTCAGAGTTCTCCAGCTGGAGGTCGACCTCTTTGCTCTGCTGCCGAGCAATATCGCGCACCGCGCGCGGAAAGGCATCAAACACGCTCGACACCGGGACCAAGCGGGCTTCCGCGACATGGTCCGCCAGGTGCGAGAGGTTGCCGTGCAACGAATCCAACCCGTCGCTGTGACGGCGAACAAATCGAAACGCGTCGTCGCGCAGCAGATCCAGATCGTTCCCCAGACGATCCAGCTCCCCGCCGTCCCCTTCGTCGTCGTGGTGACGGTACCGTTCGCCGAACTCGAGGAAGTGCTCACCGACGCGCCAGAAGCGTTCGAGGATGTCGCTCAGCTCGGACGCGCGCAGCTTCGCCCGCTGACTCTCCACGAGGAGATCGCCCGCGGTGAGGCCCATGTTGTCCAGGATCTCCACGTTGACGCGGATGGTGCGGTCCGTAGAAGGCGTCCGTACCGGGGCGACTTCGTCTTCTCCCGCTGCGGCTCTGACCATCCCCGCATGCTCGCCAGAAGTGGTGCGAGGAAAGTTCGGATCGGGCGAGGTCTCGATCCGCGGAGCCACTGCGACAGGTGGAGCTGCCACCGCGGCGGCCTTCGCCTTCGCCTTGGGCGCGGGTGGGGCGCTGGCGCCCGGATGAAGCGCGGGAACCGGTGCACCCGACGCGGTGGCCATGTTCGAGCACATCTCTTCGCTGGCGGTGGTACCTGCCTGCGCACCGTCCAAGTCTTCGCAGAGATCCGACAGCGCGTCGCACGCGCGCAGCAAGAGGTCGGTGGCGACTTGATTCGTCGCCTGCCCTTCCCGGTTCGCCTTGAGCAGATCCTCCGCGGCGTGCGCGAGCTGTCCAATCGCGGCAAGGCCCAGCATGCGGGCCTCACCCTTCATGGTGTGAAGCTCACGCGCCACGTCTTCCGCGGCCTGAGCAGCGCTCGGCTTCTCAAGGTCAATGACCCCGAGCTGGATCTTCTGGAGCCGATCCGCGGTCACCTCCTGGAACTTCTTGAGGAGGGACTTTTTGAGTGCCTCAGTGTCCAAGGAGGATCCCCGTCTTTTGTTAGTCCGGCGTCAGTCCGCCTTGAAGCGTTTAATCAGCTCGGCCAAACGGCTGGCCAGCTGCGTGAGCTCGGCCGCGGC
>JBQTKE010000476.1:0-17821 GCA_052386435.1 Myxococcaceae bacterium | reverse complement strand
ATGTCTTCGGACCGCAGCGATCCCGGGTTCACCAATACAATGACCGCGAGGCTCGGGGTGGAGTACCGAGTAGGGAACCGCTTCGCCGCCCGCGCCGGAGCGTTCTACCGACCCACGCACGTTCCGCGTCAGGACGTCCCAGGAACGAACATCCTCGATGCCCCGACGCTGGGGTTTGGAGCGGGGCTTTTGGTCGGCTTCGCGGATCCGCTGGAGATCTTCGCCAAGGACGTCCAGCTGGAGATCGGCGGTCAGTTTCAGCACCTGATGCCGCGCGACACCAACAAAGAGGCGACCGACTCCGTGCCTTCCTACACCTACAACGCGCGTATCCTCGGCCTCAACGTTGCGCTGCAGTACTCGTTCTGACGCGCGACTGGTTGCGTTGCGATTGGAACAGCGGTCAGGCTTCGAGCGTTCAACGCGAACCCCATGCGGAAGTGGATTCTCAGTCTTGCGGCGCTCGCTCTGCTCCTCGGCGGAGCGGTGGCGCATTGGCCGCCGGGATCAGAAGCCGCACGCACCCCCCAGAGCCCCGCGCCGGTGGCTTTGAAAGCAGTGACGGTTGCGGCTCAGCCGGGTGAACAAGGGCTGACGCTGGAAGGGCGGGTGCTGGATCCGTTCGGCAAGCCCGTGCCCAACGCGGAGGTGATGCTCGCCTCGAGCGCGCAGCAGTCCTTGGCCGCAGTGCCGTGTCCTGTCTGCGAAGAGCCGCTGCTCTCGTGTTTCGCGAAGGAGTCCGCCGCGCTGGTGCTGGCGCATGTGGAGCAACACCAAGCGGAGCTGACGCCAGCCGTGAGCACCCGTTCGGACGAGGAGGGCAAGTTCAAGTTCACGGGTTTGTCGGGAGTGTCCTTCTCCGTCTGGGCGCGCGCGAATGGTTTCGGAGCGAGCGGACGAGAACGCGCCGCGCCCGGTGAATCCATCGAAGTGGTGCTCACCGCGCTGCGAGCGATCTCTGGCACCGTGCTGGATGAGAGCGGTCGAGAAGTCGCAGGCGCGACGGTGGACGCAATCTCCAGCCGCTTCGCGTTGACCACGCGAGCGGAGACCGACGGCTCAGGCCGCTTTGAGCTCAAGGGTCTGGGAGAGGGGCCGTTCTACCTGGTGGCGAACGCGCGCGGCCACTTGCCGTCGTCGAAGCAGCGCGTCGAAGCGGGGCCGGATGCCGTGCGAATGATCTTGGGGCGACCGCGAAAGCTGGAAGTGGCGACGCGCTCGGAAGGCGAGCCGGTAGAGGCCACGGTCAGCGTCACCGCGAGCCATCTCTCGCGTCGCTCCGTTGCGCGCGAAGGGCTCATCACCTTTGACGGCCTCTACAAACAAGAGGTCGTGGTGAGCGCGGAGCTCAAGGGACGCACCGCGGTGCCGCGCACGCTGACCCTCACCGCGCCAGTGACGCGCGTGGAGCTGGATCTTCAAGACGGCGGGTTGCTCCTGATCACCGTCGTCGACGAACAGGGACAGCCTGTGACGGATCCGCGCGTGGAGCTCACGCCTTCGGGACGCGCGGATCTTCCTTTGCGCCGAAAAGCAAAGACCGGGGAGCGAGTGACGTTGGGTCCGCTGATACCGGGCTCGTACCAGCTGGAAGTCGAAGCCGCCGGCTTCAAGGATCAACGTCTCCCCATCGCCCTGTCGAAAGGTGAGACGCACCTCGACGTGGTGATGGGCAACGCCGTGTCGATCAGCGGACGGGTGCTGGACGAGTACGGTCGCGCCGCGCCGGGCATCTCCGTGTTGGTGAACCCCACCGGCGGCTCGGTCGTCAGCGACGATCAAGGCCGCTTCGTCACCTCCGTTCCCAGCGCGGGACACTACGAGCTCCACGCGCACCATTCGGATTGGGGCGGCGGTCGCGTCACCGTGAACGCACCGGAGGAAAACATCGAGCTCACGTTGCAGCCGCAAGCGGGCGTTCAAGTCACGGTGCAGCTGGAAGGGCGCCGTGTCGAGGGTGCAGAGGCGTACGTGTACCAAGAGAAGATCGGATCGTTTCGGTCCGATCGACCGTCCGGCGCGGATGGCGTCGTGCTTCTGCGCGGGCTCCCTCCGGGCACGTATTCGCTCATCGCGCAGCACCCCGGTCATCTGCCCTCGACCCGGCAGCAGCTCTCCGTGGAGGACGGTCAGCTTCTCAAAGTGACGGCCGAGCTGCGCGCGGGATCAAAGATCTCCGGCACCGTGGTGAACGAGGAGGGCGCACCCGTGCCGGGAGCGAACGTGTCGGTCATCCCTCGTCGGATCACCTCGCCGACTCAAAGCGATGAGAACGGCGTTTTCGAAGTCGGTCCGCTGGTACCGGGACAGCAGTACCGCGTGAAGGTCGCTCACGCCTCCTATGAACCAACGGCGCCCGTACCAGGCAGTGCGGGCGGACCGCCCCTGAAGATCACTTTGAAAAGACGGCCCGTCTTCAGAGGAAGAGTCCTGGACGAGCAGCGCGCGCCCATTCAGCGCTTCTCCGTCAACGAGCACCAAGTCGACGCACCGGACGGACGTTTCGAGCTTCCCCTCTCGATGACCGAGGGACGTTTGGTGGCCTCGTTCGATGCCGCCGGTTTCGAGCCGACCATCGTCGAGAGCCCTGCGTCGCCCGAGCTCGGAGAGGTGACGCTCAAGAAGATGGAATCCCTCGAAGGCAAAGTCCTGAGCGGCACAGGTCCCGTGTCCGGCGCGATCGTCTCGTGCTCCGCCTGCGAGGAGTCCGTGATGACCGACGAGCAGGGCCGCTTCATCCTGGCGCGGCCCGCGTTGTCGGAGGCGACGTTCGTGGCGAGGAAAGGAAAGTTGAGTGGCTCCAAGCGCGCCAGTCCAACCAGGGGCCCCGTGGAGATCCGCATCGGAGGCGGAACCAAGCTGACCGGGAGAATCTTCTCGCCCGGAGGACAGCCCGCGCCCGGAGTGGAGCTTGAGATCTCCGGTGACGAAGATCCCACCGTCGTGGTGACCGCCCAGGATGGCAGCTACTCCGCGGAGCTCACCCCAGGCTCCTATCGTTTTCGACTCGGCTACAGCGTGCTCGGAGCGGGCTGGGGAACAGAAGAGGTTGAACGCCTGGTGATGGCCGAAGTGAGCGGCGCCGAGCAGCGCCTGGACTTTGGCTCCGCGCCTGGGGGCGGTTCGCTCACCGTTCGCCTCCAGCCCCACGCCGGCTACACCCTGTGGCTCGTGCGAGGCGACCCTCCCGCGTCTTTGGACTCGCCGTTCATGGGGCTCTCACGGCTGGCGTATGCGCAGGTCGTGTTTCAGCCCCTCCAGGAGAAGATCCGGTTCGCCGGCCTCTCGCCCGGTCGCTACACGGTGATCTGGGGCAGCCTCCACGGAGAAGGCGAGGGCAAGCCGCAGATTCAGAGGGTAGACATCCCCGGCTCGACGGAGATTGCGCTCGTCCAGTAGGCTTCGCAGCCGTGGATCTCCGGTACCTCAAAGCACGGCGCATTGCCCTGGGCGTAGGGGGCGGAATCGCCGCGTACAAAGCCTGCGATCTCGCGCGCGAGCTGATGCGAGCCGGAGCCACCGTGCGCGTCGCCATGACCGACGCCGCGCAGAAGTTCGTGACCGCGCTGACCTTCCAAGCCCTGACCGCGCAGCCCGTCTTGACGGACTACTTCGAGCCGTCCCAAGACGCGAACTACGGCCACCTCGATCTCGCGCGTTGGGCCGAGCTCTTCGTGATCGCGCCCGCGACGGCCGATCTCCTCGCGCGAGTGAAGGCCGGCATGGCGAACGACGCCGTGACCACGTCATTGCTCGCGTTCCGAGGCCCCGTCCTCCTTGCGCCGGCGATGAACGTCGCCATGTGGGAGAACGAGCAGACTCAAAGGAACATCGCCGCGCTAAGCGATTGGCCAAGGTTCAAGATCGTCCCACCCGAAGTCGGTCTCCTCGCCGACGGAGAAGTCGGAGCGGGCCGACTGGCGCAGCTCCCGGTGATCGTCGCCGCGGCCGCGAGCATGGGCCAAGTCGGAGACCTCTACGGCAAGCGCGTCCTCATTACCGCCGGCCCAACGAGAGAGGCCATTGACCCCGTCCGCTTCGTGACCAACGCGTCGAGCGGAAAGATGGGCTTGGCGCTGGCACAGGACGCCAGAGCGCGAGGAGCGGACGTGACGGTCGTGTTAGGCCCCGTCAACGGTGGTGACAGCGACGGAATCGAAGTTGTGAAGGTCGTGACCGCAGAAGAGATGGCGCGAGAGGTTCTGGCTCGAGTCGAAGACACCGACTTCTTCGTCGCCAGCGCGGCCGTGAGCGACTACCGGCCAGAGAGCGCTTCGTCGCAGAAGGTGAAGAAATCAGACGGGCCCGAGACTCTGACGTTCGTGAGGACCCCCGACGTGCTCCTGGACGCCGCGAGAAAGGTCGCCGGGCGAAGCCCCAAGCCCGTGCTGGTCGGGTTCGCGGCCGAGACCGAGAAGCTCTTGGAACACGCTCGCGAGAAACTTCAGCGGAAGGGGCTGGACGTCATCGTGGCGAACGACGTGACCGAGCCCGGCGCCGGCTTTGAAGTCGACACCAATAAAGTGACGGTCCTCACCAAGAACGGGACAGAGATCTCCGCCGAAGGCACCAAGCGAGAAGTCGCCGCGAAGATCTGGGACATCGCGGTCGAGCTGATCCCGAGTCGTCCCCCAGAGCCGTCGTGAGAGTTGCGCATCGAACCTCGTCAGAGGACCGCCCTTTGCGGTAAGAGTCAGGGCCAAGTACCCCCTCGACTTCCGGATTATTCGTGTCCGACAACCACGCAGAGCTGGCCAGCATCGTCGACGATGTGAAACGTCACCTCGCGTGGCAGCGCGAAGAGGCTGGTCGCAGCTCCCCGGTTTCTCTGAACGCCACGCCCCACTGGGTGTGGATCGAGCGGGCGTCGAAAACCCAGCCGGTGGTGCCGCCAGCGCGGATGAGCCCCCCTGTAGGCACCGCCGCCGCCGCGAGCGCGTCGCCCGCCGCCGCGAGCTCGGCGGACAGTTCCGCGGAGCCACGAGCTCGCCGGGCGCTCGACGAAGTTCGCATCGAGCTTGGTGACTGCAAACGCTGCGGGCTCTGCACCACGCGCCAGAAGATCGTCTTCGGCGTCGGCAACCCGCGCGCGGAGCTCGTGTTCGTCGGTGAAGGACCCGGCGCGGACGAGGACGCGCAAGGCCTCCCCTTCGTCGGCAAGGCCGGTCAGCTCCTCACCAAGATGATCGAAGCGATGGGCTTTGGCCGAGACGATGTTTACATCTGCAACGTCGTGAAGTGCCGGCCGCCGGGCAACCGCAACCCAGAGCCTGAAGAGATCGAAGCGTGCGAGCCGTTTTTGAAAGCGCAGCTCGACTCCGTTCGCCCCAAGGTGATCGTGGCGCTCGGAAAGTTCGCGGCGCAGACGCTGCTGCGTGAAGAGACTGCGATCAGCCGGCTGCGCGGAAAGTGGCGCGAGTACGAAGGCATTCCGTTGATGCCGACCTTCCACCCCGCGTACCTCTTGCGCAGCCCCGAAGAGAAGAAACACGCGTGGTCCGATCTCAAGCAGGTGATGACGCGTCTGGGAAAGCAGCCCAAAGAAACATGAAGGGACAGCTTCAGCAGCTCACTGTCCACGCGCGTTCGCTCGAGGGCAATTTCCTCAAAGACCCCTCGACGCGTCCGCTGCCGGTCTACCTGCCGCCTTCGTACGCGACCGACACCGCGCGCCGCTACCCCGTTGCCTGTTTCCTCCACGGGTCCATGGGCGACTCGCACGGCTGGACCAACCGGTCCGTGTTTCAACCCACCGTTCCAGACCGCATCGACGCGCTGATCGCCGACGGAAAGCTCCCCGAGATGATCGCGCTGTTCCCGGACGGTTTCACGTCGCTGGGCGGGACGCAGTGGGTCAACAGCGAAGGGGCAGGGCGCTACAGCGACTACCTCTGCGACGATCTGATCTCGTTCGTGGACAGTACGCTGCGCACGCAACCCAACGCGAAAGCGCGGATGCTATTGGGCAAGAGCAGCGGAGGCTATGGCGCGCTGGCGACCGTGAAAAACCGCCCCGACCGCTTCGGTCACATCGCCGTCCACTCCGCAGACGCGTACTTCGAATACGTCTACCTCCCTGACTTCCCGAAGGCGGCAGGACCGCTGACCACAGTAGGAAGCGTCGACGCCTGGTACTCCGATTTCCGCACGCGCGTCGCCGCGACCAAGATGCGCGGTGATGACTTCGCCGTGATCAACATGTTGGCGATGGCGTCGAATTACTCGCCCAATCCCAAGGCGCCGCTCGGTCTGGAGCTGCCCTTCGCACTGCGCACCGCGCGAATCCGCGACGACATCTGGTCAAAGTGGCTGGAGCAAGACCCCATCCGCTTCGTGCCGGAGAACGTCGCTCCGTTCAAAGCGCTCAGCAGCCTGTTCATCGACTGCGGAAGCCGAGACGAATACTCGCTTCAGTATGGCGCTCGGATGCTCGCGGAGGCGCTCCCCGCAGCGAAGTACGAAGAGTTCGATGACGGTCACCGCGGCACCCACTATCGCTATGACCGATCGCTGCTCTATTTCGCCGAACGACTTGGCACCTGACGGCTCCAAGGGGACTTCGTCTCAGCGGATTTCGCGGATCGCCGCGTCCACCGCGGGTGCGAGCAGGCTGGAGCGGTATTTGTCCTTGAACGCCTTCGCCGCGTCCTTGGCGTCGTCGAAGTGTCCCGCGCCGACCAAGGCCTGTACGTGCAGCGCGTTCGCTTCCTCGCTGAGCTGTCCCTTGGGGAACTTGCGTGAATAGCGGGCGAGGGCCTCGAGGGCGTCTTCCGGCTTCTGCCGGGAGAGGGACGTTCGGGCGATCTCCAAGACAGCCCGTTCCGACGCCAACGCGGAATCACGATCCACCGCGGGAGATGAAATCACCGGCGCAGGTCGAATGGGCTCGGTGACGACCGGTCGCGGTGCAGAACGAACGGGCTCAGGCATGGCAACCGGCGCGGGAACAACCGCGGGCGGCGCTTGAACTTCAATCGGCACGGGTACCGGCACTTCCAAACGGATGATCTGCGGCTTCGGTGCGGGCTCGACCGCGGAGTGAACGCCCGCGCCGACCAACCCGCCTGCGAGGAACGTCGCAGTCCCGAAGACGAGCTTGCTGGTGAGGAGCAGACCCGCCGTCTTCACCACGCCGCCCGTTGCCAGCGCACCGCCAGCCGCGGCCTTCACCACCCCTGCTGCGCCCGTTGCTTTCGCTATCCCTACTGCGCCACCGGTTGCAGTCGCGCCGCCCAGTCCATTCCCGCTCGCCGCGTTCTCAACAGCCGCGTCGACTCCGTTCGCCGCGTCGCCATTCTGCGCGGCCTGTCCAAGCGCTCCGGCCACAGGCAGGGCGGCGATCGAATGGGTTAGTCGTTCAAAGACGCGGTTGCTGGCTCTCGGCGACGGCGCAGGCGCGGCGCGCTCACTGCGCAGCAGGGCCTCAAGCTCCGGTGGCATCGGTTCCAGATCGGGCGCGCTCATGCTGCACCTCTCTGTTGAACCAGCGCCTTCACCGAACGGGTCACCTCTCCACGCGCCAAACGCAGACGCGAGTAGGCCGTGTTGAGCGGAATGGTCAGCGTCTCCGCGATCTCCGGCATGGTGTGGCCGTTCAGCTCATGCATCACGAAGACCGCTCGCTTGCCTTCGTCGAGCGCCTCCAGCGCCCGCAACAATAGCTGTCGATCTTCCTCCGCCGACAAGGAGTCATCCGCGCCGGGCACGCCGTCCGCGACCTCCGGCGCTTCCACGCCCAGCTCACGGGTGTGATGCGCGCGCCGCCGAAAGTCCGAAGCCAAGCGGTAGCAGATGCCGAAGAGCCACGGACGCAGGGGGCGCGCGGGGTCGTAGGCGGCCCACTTGCGGTACGCGGTGATGAAAACGTCGTGGGCAAGGTCCTCGAGATCCTTTTCGCGGACGCCCAACCGTCGAAGCGACTGCCAAACGTAAGAGAGCTCCGCCTCGTACACGGCGCGGAATTCAGCCTCGGTCACGGCTGGGACGTCTGATCGGGATTGGGAGGGGCTCGCCATTTCCGTCATCGCCCCAAGTGGCCAACCGCGGAAATACCGAAGACTGCCGCGACAGGCGGGCTGCTCCACACGGGCAGCTGCTCCTCCACGCCGGTCGCGCTGGTCTGTCTCACCGTCAGCGTGGTGCGGGCGATCGGGACCCGCGCATCAACGAAGAAGCGGAAGGAAAACGCGGGGATGACCTCCAGATTCGCCACCGCCCGAGCGCCCACTTCCAGCAGTGGGGTCATGGTCTGTTTCGCGCCAGAAAGGTTGGTGGCGTACCCGCCTTGAACACCAGCAGCCCCCAATCCACAGAGACCCAGCACCGACCACCGAACACACGGCACAGCGCTCCGCCCGCGGCCCAGGTCGTCACCGCGCCGCCGCGTCCAACGTCGGTTCCCGCGGGAAGATCCGCGCGTCCTTCCAGCCCCAGCGAGAACTGCTCCCACTTCAGCTCGAGCCCCAGGTTGAGGCCCACGCCGATCCGTGGCGCGCCAGTGAACACGATGGGGCCGGCGAGCACGCTGATCTCAGTCGGGATGCGACGGGTCGGAACGGGAGGAGGTGCCTCGGCTTCGACCGTGCGCACCTCACCCAGATTCGGAGGAGGAGGCGGCCGAGCTTCCACCTCGGGTTTCGCGGGAGGAGGCGGCGGGGGGGGCGGCGGCTCGGGACGGCTCAGCACCAGTGGATCGATCGCGATGGTGATGGCCAGCTCCATCGCGGCGGCCAGCTCCGAGCAGTCGGTGGCCTTCGACGATCGCTTGAGCGAACCCAGCACCTTCCCGTCCGAGGCCAGCATATGCACGGTGCCCACGCGCTCGACCCCGTTTTTCGATTCGACCTTTGCTTGGACTGTGCGATCGCCCCACTCGGCGAAGGGGTCGTAGCCCAGCCGCGCCGCCACGGCGTCCTTCAGGTGTTGCTCGTCCGGACAGCCTTCCGCGCCCGCGCCACGTTCGTACGAGAGGCGCACGCTGGACGTCCCCGCCCACGCCTGCGCGTTGACGGACAGAAGAATGAGGAGTGCGGGGAGGCGCACCGGGAGAGTCATGCGAGAGGCGGCCTTCTGGCAGAAGTCCGCGGGCTCCGTCAAAGCCACAGATAGGGGCCGAAACCCGCGAAGCTGTTCGCTTTGCGACCGATATTGACGCCTCGCGGAACTACGCCTTGAACATCACCGCCGCGATGAACAGGGTCGGACGGTGACCTCCCCAGAGATTTGGCCCGGCAAGCCCGTTCCCCAGGGCGCCAGCTTCGACGGAAAGGGCGTTAACTTCGCCGTCTATTCCAAGCACTCCACCCGAATTGAGATCTGCATCTTCGACTCTGGGGATCCGAAGCGCGTCCTGATGCAGTTCGATTTGCCGCAGGTCACGGATCACGTCCGCCACGGCTATGTCCCGGGATTGAAGGCCGGCGCGCTCTACGGCCTTCGCGTTCACGGCCCTTATGACCCCGAGAACGGTCACCGCTTCAACCCGGCCAAGCTTCTGGTTGACCCGTACGCTCGCGCGCTCCATGGCGAGGTCAACTGGAAGGCGCCAGTCTTCGCGTACACGCTGGGCCACGAAGATCAGGACTTGGTCCTCAACCGCGAAGACAGCGCCTGGGGCGTTCCCAAGGGCGTGGTGGTGGACAACCGCTTCGACTGGGGCAACGACCAGGCGCCCGAAGTTCCTTGGCGCGAGACGATCATCTACGAGACGCACGTGCGTGGCTTCACGCAGCGCTTGGAAGGCGTTCCGCCCGAGCTGCGCGGCACCTATCTCGGTCTTGCGCATCCCGCGGCGATCGAGCACTTCAAGATCCTCGGCATCAGCTCAGTGGAGCTCTTGCCCATCCACGAGTTCGTCGACGATCCGTTTCTTCTGGAGAAGAAGCTCAAGAACTACTGGGGCTACAGCACGCTGAACTTTTTCTCGCCGGCAGCGCGCTATGCGAAAGGCCGCGACCCCGCGGCGGCAGTGCACGAGTTCAAGACGATGGTGAAGGCGCTGCACAGCGCTGGCATCGAGGTCATCCTCGACGTCGTCTACAACCACACCTGCGAGGGAAATCACCTGGGGCCCACGCTCTCGCTCAAGGGTGTGGACAACGCGACCTACTACTGGCCGATGCCGGACTCGCGCTACTACCTGGACTTCACCGGGTGCGGGAACAGCCTGCGCGTCCCCAGTCCGCAAACCGCGCGGCTCATCGTCGACTCGCTTCGCTACTGGGTCGACGTGATGCACGTGGATGGGTTCCGCTTCGATCTCGCGTCGGTGCTCGGCCGAGTCGGCGAAGGCGGCTTCGATCCGGAAGCGCCGTTCTTTCAGATCATCGGACAGGATCCCGTGCTCTCCCGCGTGAAGCTGATCGCGGAGCCGTGGGACGTGGGACTGGGCGGCTACCAAGTTGGAAATTTCCCCGCGCCTTGGCACGAGTGGAACGGCAAGTACCGCGACGCGATTCGCCGCTATTGGAAGGGTGATGAGAACCAGGCCGGCGAAGTGGGCTACCGGATGACGGGCTCGTCGGACCTTTACCAGATCTCCGGTAGGCGTCCGCACGCGAGCGTCAACTTCATCACCGCGCACGACGGCTTTACTCTGCACGACCTGGTCACTTACGGGCACAAGCACAACGAGGCAAACGGGGAAGAGAACCGAGACGGATCGGACGACAACCAGTCTTGGAACTGCGGCGTCGAAGGGGAGACGAAGGCTCCGGAAGTCTCCACCCTGCGCGCGCGTCAACAGCGGAACCTGCTCAGCACGCTGTTGCTCTCACCGGGCGTGCCCATGATCTGCGCGGGCGACGAGATCGGCAGAACCCAGGGCGGAAACAACAACGCCTACTGCCAAGACAACGAGATCTCATGGCTCGACTGGAAGCTCGATGGCGATCGCAAGGCGCTGTTCGAGTTCACCACGCGCTTGGTCCGCCTTCGCAAACAGAACCCCGTGCTGCAGCGTCGCGCGTTCTTCAAGGGCGATCACATCTGGGACTCGCGCTTCAAAGACATCGCCTGGTACCGACCTGACGCGACAG
The DNA here is from genome assembly GCA_052386435.1 of Myxococcaceae bacterium. Taxonomy (GTDB): domain Bacteria; phylum Myxococcota; class Myxococcia; order Myxococcales; family Myxococcaceae; genus JBQTKE01. Next base: position 6,785 of record JBQTKE010000476.1, on the reverse strand, counting down.
AGATGGTTCAAGAAGATTGGGATAAACCGTTCGTTCGGTCGCTGGGGCTGGTGCTCGGCGGCGATGCCATTCCTTCTCCGGACGAGCGCGGGCAACGGATTGTCGGCCATACGTTGCTGATCTTGATGAACGCCCACCACGAGGCCCTGAGCTTCAAGCTGCCCGAGTCAGGCTGGCGACCCGAGTGGACGCTCGAGCTCTACACCGCGGATCCCGCTGCGGGCGGCGAGTCGCGTCACGCAGGTCAATCGTTCGAGATGGTCGGACGCTCTCTCGCGGTGTTCAGTCAGGCGCCCGTTTGAAAGCCGGGGTCAGGCATTTAACACATACAAAAATCGGCACGGGGTATTCAAGAAGCACCCCGCCCCCCCGAGTGTAAGAGTGTAAAGCCTGACCCCTCACGTCTACACTCCGGCGCAATGGCTGCTTCGGATTTGTACGGACTTTCGCGCGTCGTCGGTCAACGCGGTGTGCTTCCTCAGCGGGCAGCAACGCTGGATCCCGCGTTGCCGCTGCTTCCCAGTGAGCTGCTTATCGACGTGGAGTCGTTGAACATCGACGCCGCGTCGTTCAAGCAGATCAAGGAAGAGTGCGGCAGTGACCCGCTGCGCGTGGGCGCGAAAATTCAGCAGATCGTTTCGCAGCGCGGAAAGATGCAGAACCCTGTCACGGGATCCGGCGGCATGCTCATAGGCCGAGTCGCCGAGATTGGTCCAGAGCACCCCGCGAAGACGGTCCTCGCGGTTGGGGATCGCATCGCGACGCTCGTGTCTCTCACCCTCACGCCGCTGCAGATTCGCAAGATCAACGCGGTTCATCTGCCGATCGATCGCGTCGACATCTCGGGCCACGCGATCCTCTTCGCCTCCGGGCTCTACGCGAAGCTCCCCACCGATATGCCGGAGACGCTCGCGCTCGCCGCGTTGGACGTCTGTGGCGCGCCCGCGCTCGTCCAGCGACACATTCGCCCAGGGATGACCGTCGCGCTCCTTGGCTCGGGTAAGAGTGGGGCGCTCTGTCTGGCGCAAGCGAAGAAGAGCTTGGCGGGGAAGGGGAAGCTCATCGCGCTCGATCTCTCCGAGAGCGTGCTCAAGAACCTTCAGGCCGCGGGATTGTGCGACGCGACGATCGCCGTCGACGCCACCAGAGCGGTGGAGGTCATGGAGAAGGTCGCCGCGGCCACCGACGGGAAGCTGGTCGACCTGATCGTGAACTGCGCCTCTGTTCCCGGCACGGAGATGGGGACGATCCTCAGCGTGCGGGACGGAGGCACCGCGATCTTCTTCTCCATGGCCACCAGCTTCACCGCGGCGGCGCTGGGGGCTGAAGGTGTGGGCAAGGACGTCACCCTTATTATCGGCAACGGTTACGCCCCCGGCCATGCCGATCTCACGCTCAACCTCCTGCGCGAAGACCTTAAAGTTCGCGCGCTCTTTGAACGCTTCGTCTGATCGAGGGCTCGCTCCCCCGCTCGAGGAGGCTCGCCGCGAGAGCCACAACGCCTCAGACTTTCACACGCGACGAGGAGGCAGTGCCATGAACGGAAAGCTGGATCGAGCGAAGGAAGCGCTGAAACGCGACTGGGAACAAACCAAACACGACTTCAACAAGAAGTACGGGCACGATCTCGACCAGAGCATCGGTGACACAGTTCGACAGGCCACGGGCAGCGAGCCGTTGCCTTCAGGCAGCCTGCCGAATCGCTCCTAGTCGCTGCTCCTAGAGGCCTAAACGTGGGCTAGAAGCGCGGCCCACTATGAAGCCTTGGAGGACGGTGGATCGACAGCGTGCCCCCGGTGGTGCCGAGCTGGTTCTGCAAGAGCATGACGGCGAATGGGCGATCCGCGTCGACCATCAGCTGCTGATGTCGAGCCGGCGTCACGCGTCCGAAGATGCGCTCGCGGCCGCGGCGGTTGACGCGCTGAACGTGCCGCGTCCTCGAGTGCTGATTGGAGGCTTGGGGCTGGGTTACACCGTACGGGCGGTGCTCGACGCCACGCCAAAGGATGCGCGGGTCGACGTCGCGGAGCTCTCTTCCGCGGTTGTTCGTTGGAACCGCGAGCACCTCGCACACCTGGCAGCTCGTCCGCTTGAGGATCCGAGGGTCACCGTGCACGAGCAGGACCTGGCGAAGCTGCTGCGAGCGGAGAGTGCGTACCACGCCATCTTGATCGACGTCGACAACGGACCCGCCGCCCTGAGCGCGGCGTCAAACGAGGGGCTGTACACCGTAAAGGGCATTGGGAAGTGCCACCACTCGCTCGCGCCCAAGGGCCTGCTGGTTGTCTGGTCAGCCGGACCGGATGAAGCGTATCTCGATCGCTTGGGACGAGGTGGCTTCGAGGCCAAGGTCGTCTCGGTCAGAGCGCACGCGGGCGGTCGTTCAAAGCATGTTCTCTTCGTGGCGCAGCGCCGCTGAAGAGCGAAGCCTCAACGGCTCCGGGATATAGGCTCGTCGCGTCAATTCGCCGTGTCGCTCCTCGAGGAAGATGAAAGCGACTGCCCCCGAGACTACAGTTCTGGGCATGCCTGGCCCGTTCATTGAGGACGCGGAGATCGCTCGAGCCCGAAAGCTCGCCCGCGACATCACCGATCCGATCTTCGATCTCATTGCTCGCAACACCAGCGTGTCCATTGAACGCACGGTGCTTCGTCTCTTCGGTCTGTCCGATGCTGGACCCGGGGGAGTGCCGCTCACCAACCTCATGGTGGACCGACTTCAAGCCGCCAAGGTCCTCAACCGCGGCGCCGCGTATTGGTACGGCCGCGCGTTGCTGCTGGGCGCGAAGAGTCCGCTCGACGCGGTGGAGCGGCTGACGGCGTTGCCACCGGAGAAGTTGGGACCGCTGCCGGCGGATCAAGAAGCGCGGCTGCGTGAGGAGGTTCGCGCCGAAGCGCGCGCCGCGGTTGACGAGCTGCAGCGACGGGTGAAGCAGCGCGACGATCTCCGAGCGCAATTCCCCATGTCTCCCGCGCCGCACAAGTACGTCATCGTCGCCACCGGCAACATTTACGATGACGTGGATCAAGCGCGCGCGGCAGCTCAAGCAGGCGCGGACGTGATCGCGGTCATCCGATCCACCGCGCAATCTCTGCTCGACTACGTCCCTCATGGCGCCACCACTGAGGGCTACGGCGGCACCTACGCCACGCAGGAAAACTTCCGGGTGATGCGCGAAGCGTTGGATGAGGAGTCGAAGCGACTCAAGCGCTACATCCAACTCACCAACTACTCGTCCGGGTTGTGCATGGCGGAGATCGCCTTCTGCGCGGCCTACGAGCGGTTGGACATGCTGCTCAACGACGCGATGTATGGAATCCTTTTCCGCGACATCAACATGCGCCGCACGTTCCTCGACCAGTACTTCTCCCGACGCATCTGCGCGCTGGCGAAGATCATCATCAACACCGGCGAGGACAATTACATCACCACCGCGGACGCCTACGACGCCGCGCACACGGTGATCGCCAGCCAGTTCATCAACGAGGCGTTCGCGAAGCGCGCGGGGTTGAAAGACTGGCAGCTCGGACTCGGTCACTCCTACGAGATCGACCCCGCGCGGCCGGAGACGCTGCTGCTCGAGCTGTCTCAAGCCATGTTGGTTCGTCGCTGCTTCCCGGACGCGCCGTGCAAGTACATGCCGCCGACGAAGCACAAGCAGACGGACATCTTCTTCTCCCATGCCTACGACGTGATGGCGGATCTGGTCGCGGTCTGGACGCGACAAGGCATTCAGCTCCTGGGAATGATGACGGAGGCCATGCACACGCCGCTGCTCGCGGATCGCTACGTCGCACTCAAGGCCGCCGACTACATCCACCGCGCCGCGCGCGGGATAGACGACGAGTTCGTGGTGCGGGAGGACGGAAAGATCGCGAACCGCGCGCGCTTCGTCTTCGGTCAGGCGATGAAGCTGCTCGAGGAATGCGACGCGGACGGTATGGTCGCCGCGATTGGCAAAGGCCGCTTCGGTGACGTGAAGCGCGCGGAGACCGGCGGCAAGGGGCTGGAGGGCGTGGTGGAAAAGGCCGCTGACTACTTCAACCCGTTCTTGGAAATTCTGGAGGCGCAGCCATGACCCTTCTCGCTTGGGTGGTGGCCCTGACCCTCAATGGATCGGCGGATGACCTCATGGCCATTCGCGTGGGGAACTTGAAGATCGGCGTACCGGCCGCGTGGAAGCGCACGGTGGAGCAGGGGACGCAGCGCTTCGATGCGCCGTCGCAGGACGCCAGCTTCACGTTGGACGTCTTCCCTCTGGATTCGCCGCTGGCGCCGATCCTGTGCCGCGACAAGCTGGTTCAAGCGTTGGGTGGCAAAGGTTGGCAGAAGCTCTCACTGGGGGCCGCGCCCGCCGCGCGCAAAGTCTTCCTCGACGCGGATCCGGAGAAGAAGACCGAGGTCCAGACTTTCACGTACGTGGGCTGCGATGGCCGAACCAAGTGGGCGCTGACCTTCACCGCCGCCGACGCGAAGAAGCGGCGCTTTGAACCGCTGGCCGAGAAGATCGCGCAGAGCGTGAGCTTCGTGAAGGAAGCGCCATGAAGAAGACGCCCGGCCAGATGATTCGGCCTTACGGAGACCGCCGCGACGACGGCGCGATTCAGCTTTCGTTCACGCTGCCGGTGCCGCTCTCTGAGAAAGCAAAGGAAGCAGCCGCGCAGCTGGTGAAGAAGCTGGGCTTCGAAGACGTGAAGGTCGCCGCCGCCGAGCCCGCAGCGGACAACTACACCTTCTTCGTCGTCTACGCCCACACCTCGATCGCGCTCGACTACTCCGCGATCGACATCCCCGAGCTCGCCGTGAAGAAGCTGGGGTTTGACGCGATCAACCAGGAGATTGAGACGAAGATTGGCCGCCGCCTCGTCGTGTTCGGCGCTTGCACTGGAACGGACACGCACACAGTCGGGATCGACGCGATCCTAAACATGAAGGGCTTCTCCGGCGATTACGGGCTGGAGCGCTACCCGTGGTTCGAGGCGTTCAATCTGGGCAGCCAAGTTCCCAACGCGGAGTTGGTGAAGAAGGCTCTTGCCAAGAGCGCGGACGCGGTCCTGGTGAGTCAGGTCGTCACCCAGCGCGACGTGCACAGAGACAACTCGCGCCAGTTCATTGAGGAAGCGAACAAGGCCGGGCTGAAGGGCAGGACGCTGCTCTTGCTGGGCGGACCGCGCGTGGATCACAAGCTGGCGCTGGAGCTGGGCTTCGACGCGGGCTTCGGTCCCGGCACCAAGCCTTCGGACGTCGCGAACTTCATCATGCATTCGGTGCTCAAGAAGCTGGGTAAGGAGCCCGAATCTCTCCACTACCAGGGCGAGCCCACGTGAACCTCAAAGTGACCTTGCGGTCGCGCATGTCTCAAGCGGACGCCCACTACGGTGGTTCGCTCGTCGACGGCGCGCGAATGCTGGCGCTGTTCGGAGACGCGGCCACCGAGCTGTTGATTCGCCACGACGGCGACGAAGGCCTGTTCCGCGCGTACGAGTCCGTGGAGTTTCTCGCGCCGGTCTACGCGGGCGACTACATCGAAGTGGAGGGTGAGCTTCTCTCCGCGGGCAACACCAGCCGGAAGATGCGTTTCGTCGCGCGGAAGGTGATTCGCCCGCTCCCACAAGTCTCTGAGTCCGCCGCCGAAGTTCTGTCCACGCCCATCGACGTCTGCCGCGCAGTGGGCACCTGCGTGACACCCAAGGAGAAACAGCGAGGGAACGTATGAGCGCTCCGCCCATGGTGTTGACCGCCGCGCTGGTTGGAGCCGAGACCACGCGCTCCCAGACCCCGCACGTGCCGATCACCGCCGAGGAGATCGCCGAAGACGCCGCGAAGTGCCGCGAGGCCGGCGCGGCCATGGTGCACCTGCACGTGCGCAATCCGGACGGAAGTCCGTCGCAGTCACCGGAGCTTTTCCGCGCGGCGATTCGTGCCATCCGCAAGCGCTGCGACGTTCTGATTCAGACTTCGACCGGCGGCGCGGTGGGGATGAACGTCGACGAGCGCTGTGGCCCGCTGACGCTGACCGGAGCGGATAAGCCGGACATGGCGACGCTCACCACAGGCACCGTGAACTTCGGTGAGGAGGTGTTCTGGAATCCCCGTCCTCTCGTGCGAGACATCGCCAAGCGGATTCAGTCGGTCGGGCTCAAGCCAGAGATCGAATGCTTCGACGTGGGGATGATCGACGAGGCGAATTATCTCGCCAAGGAAGGGCTGGTCACGCTCCCCGCGCACTATGACTTTGTTCTAGGGGTCCCCGGCGCGCTCGCCGCGAGACCTGAGGCGCTGAACTTCATGATCGCGTCGCTCCCCAAAGGCAGCACCTGGACTTGCGCGGGAGTAGGGCGCCACCAGCTCCCCATGGTTGATCACGCAGCGATGCGCGGCGGAAACGCGCGCGTGGGACTGGAGGACAACATCTACGTCTCCAAAGGCGTCCTCGCGAAGGGGAGCTACGAGCTGATTGCCGCCGCGGCGAAGCAGGCGAAGGCGGCGGGACGGGAGCTGGCGACGCCTGAGCAGGCACGAGAGCTGCTGCGGCTGGGCGGCAGGACGAATTGAATCGAGCAGGCTGCCGCGGCTTGGCGATCGCGCTCTCAGATCATCCAGGGGCTGGAAGAAGAGCCGCTCTGAGCAGTGGAACGCCGCCCAACTGCGCCATCCGTGCCGCCAGATCGCGAAGCTGCGCGCTGTGTGGATCCCCCTCGACAATGGGCACGCGCTGCCCATCACTGCGCACAGCGACCAGCAACACGTCCGCACCCAGCGATCGAAGACTGGGGTCGATCGC
>JBQTKE010000475.1:0-5220 GCA_052386435.1 Myxococcaceae bacterium | reverse complement strand
TTTTGCCGAGGTGCCGAGTGCGTGAGACGGTGTTTTCGCTCGATGCGCGCCTCCCTCTCGCTGCAGCTCGCCCTCTTCCAGAAACAGCACGCCGAAATCGAAGCCACGGTGGAGGGTCGCTCGCGCGCGTTCAACGCGTATGAAGCGCGATACAGAGCGCTCACGCGGCGAATGAAACGTGTTTTGTCGTCAGAGGACGTGCTCTCACGCGTGCGCGAAGCAGACGTTGTTTACGTCGGCGACTACCACACGCTGCCCGCGGCGCAGCTGGAGTACCTGCGGTTGGTGAAGGCATGCCAACGGCGGGTGGTGATGGCGCTGGAGTTCTTCGAGGCGCGTCATCAAGCAGGAGTCGACGCGTATCTTGCGGGTGCGTTGAGTCTGCGCGGGCTGGAGAAGACCACTGGGCATGGCGCGTTATTCTCGCACGTCGTGCCGATTCTGAAGCACGCGAGACGGCACCGACTGGAGATCGTGGCGATCGATCGACGAGCGTCGGGACCGCGTTCCTTGCGCGTGCGTGATGATTTTGCCGCGGAGCGAATTGTCGCGGCGCTGAAGGCAGCCGACAAACCACAGGTGCTCGTCCTCGTGGGGCAGTACCACATCGCTGCCCCTCACCTGCCCTACTCCGTTTCACGACTGAGCTCCGCGCGATCCCTCACCGTGTTTCAGAACTGCGAAGCGTTGTATTGGACGCTCGCGAAGCAAGGTCGAATTGGAGCGACCGCCGCGGTGGAGCTGACCGATCGTGAACTCTGTCTCTTCAACACGTCACCCGTGATGGCTCAGCAGAGCTACCTGACCTATCTCGAGCAGCAGCGCGGAGAAGAATCCGAAGACGACGCGAGCGCGCGCTTCCGGGAGGTCGTCGGCCTCTTGGGAAAAATGGCGCGCGTAAATGTCTGTTTGGACGACGCCCCGTTTAGCGGGAGCGCGTCGTTGAACCACGTGGCGGAAGAAGCAGCGCGTTGGGTGCGCCGGTGCTGCGTCGGGTCGAGCGATCCGAAGCGTTCGCCTGCGCGAATTGATCACGGCATTCAGACATTCTACGCAAGCTGCCTGGAGGCGGCGCTGGGCTTCTTGGGTTCGCGCCTGATCAATCCTCACCGCCCTTCCCCGGACTGCGCGGCACTGTTTCTCGAGGGCTCCGCCTCGGAGAGACGCGTGGCGGCGTTCGCACTCGCGCACCAGGCGATGGATGAAGCCGTGGCGCCCAAGCTGCTCCCTGCCCGTCCCGCGACCTTGCGCAACGACGTCGCACGAACGTTGGGCTATCTCCTCGGCGATATGCTGCACCAAGCGTACGAGGCGGAGGAGCTGAGCGATCTGCGCGCGCTGTTCCACACCCGCTTCACCGATCCGCGCGCGACGTACTTTGCGTGGCGCTCGAGACTGTCAGAACGACGTGCCGATTCCAAATTCGATTCGGTAGCGCTCGTCGCGAACCCTCGGCGTGAGCGGGACTCCGATCTCCAGCCGCAACGGGCCCAGCGGTGAATCCCAGCGCAGCCCGGCTCCCACGGAGTGGTACAGCCCCATAGGCAGCGGTGAGCTCGAGAAGGAGCTCATCCCGGGCGCGTAGACATTTCCCGCGTCGTAGAAGACCACGCCACGCAGACCGATCTGCGGCGCGATCGGAAACTCCAGCTCAAGGTTCAATTGGAGCTGCTTGTCGCCGCCGAATCCAACCGATTTCAGGCTCGAGTCCGGCGAGCCCGTCGTCGCCACGGAGTGGGCGGGCGTGAGGCTGAAGGGCAAGTAGCCGCGCACGGAGCTCAGCCCGCCGAGGAAGTAGCGCTCGGAAAGCGGGACAGAGCTGCTGGACGAGAGGCTTTGAATCACACCGAAGCTCGCTTGCGTCCGCAGCGTGATGCCCAGAGGCAGCGGCGCGTAGAACCGAGCGAAGCCCCCGTAGCGAACGAACGAATGGGTCCCGCCCAGCGCAGGCGACGCGAGCTCGACGAACGCTTGGTGCATCATTCCGCTGCGCGGATGAAGCCGGTTGTCTCGCGAGTCGTACGTCATTTGGGTACGAAGCGATGCGGTGGTCCCCTGCTCGAATGCGTCCGCCCAGAAGCCGGCGCCACGCATCTCTGATCTCAGTGCGTTGAAGGTGTACGAAACTCCGCCGCTCAGCTCGTCGGTAAAGTGGTAGCCCCCGCTCACCGAGGCACCTGTGGAGTGGCGGTCGAAAGTGTTCCACAACGTCGTGTCGTGAAACGCGTCGACGCCGAGGATGAGATCGGAGCGCAGGAAGTGAGGATCGACCCATGATCCGCGCGCGCCGGTCTGGCCGAGGCCGAGCTGCCCGGTGAAACTCAGGGACTGTCCACGGCCGAGAAGATTCGTTTCGGAGACTTGGAGCATTCCGAAGACTCCGGCGGCACTCACGCCAGCGCCGACGTTGAAGTAGCCGCTCTTCTTCTCGCGAATCTGAACCGTCAGCACCACTTCGGAATCGGACGCGCCCTTTGAGGACAACAGCTCGACCGATTCAAAGAACCCTGTAGCGAGGATTCGCTCGCGGCTCTTTCGAACGCCCTCGGATGAGAAACGGTCGCCTTCCGCGATCCGCAACTCACGGCGGATCACTTCCTCGCGGGTACGTGTGTTGCCGCTGATGTCGATCCGCTCGACCGTCGCGACGGGCCCCTCGTGGACGACGAAGCGGACGTCGACGGTTCGGGTGTCCGCGTGGACATCGGTGAGTGGCGTCACATCAGCGAACGGATGACCTCGATCCTGGAACAGCGCCACCAACGAAGAGATGTCCGTCGCGAGATCTGACCTTCGGAAGATCACGCCGGGTTGGCTCACGAGCTTCGGCGAGAGCCCGGCCCCGTGTCCTCCGACGGAGACTTTCCCGAATTGATAGACGGGACCCTCTTGGATCGGAAAGCGCACCGACGCTCCCGTCCGGTCGTCATTGAAGAGCGTGACCGCTGGAGAGACCTCTACGTCGAGGTGACCGCGATCCCAGTAGAAGGCTCGTAGGCGGTGCGCGTCCTGTTCGAGCTGTTCGGTTTGGAAAATGCCGTCGCCGGTCAGGAAGGAGACCACCGTGTGCGGTCGCGTCGCGACGACCGCGGCAAGCTCCCGCGCGGGAATGGCGCGGGCTCCCGGGAAATGGACACGCTCAATCCGCACTCGGGCCTGTGGCTGGAGCGTGAACACCGCGTCGACCTGGAAGTCATCGATGCGAACAATCTCGCCCGAGACTTCCGCCAAGGCGTAGCCGTCCTTTCGACAGGCGTCGCGCAGCGCCTCTCGCGTGCGCGCCAGCACCACGGGCTGGGCACGGAGCCCACGCGCTGGGAGCTTCGTCTTTTTCGTGAGGTCGCCGCATTCTCCCTGCACCAACGTGCCGTGGATAGTGGGGAGCTCCTTCACGTGGATCTCGACGCGTTCACCGCGCAACTCGATCGAGACATCGCTGAATATTCCCAGTGCCCAGAGTTTGCGCAGCGCGGACGCCGAGCGCGACGCGTCGGGAGGCTCGCCGAGGGCTTCCGTCGTGACTCGAACGATGACTTCTATGTCCACGGCCCGAGCGCCCGTCACTTCCACATTCGAGGGAAGCGCGGCATAGACGATCGCATGAAGTGAGACGAGCACCAGCACGGCGAACTGAACCCGCACGGTGCACGTACGTTGAATCGTTTCTCAGAAATTGAAGTATTGCTCGCCGGGTGACTTCGGACAGCCAACTGCGAGGGTTAAGAGCAAAACGAGGAAGGCGCGCATACAAATCTCTTGGGTGATGGTATTGCGATCCGTCATTGGCGCCACCCGCGCAACGAAAGCAACGCCAGTAAGGTCCCGCGTCACGGTGGCGACTCTGGGTCACTCTTTCTCGACGGTCGACAGCAGCGGGAACTGGGCCTCTTGCGCGAGGGCCTTCACTTCGGCGCATTTCGACTCAGCGATCTCGAAGGAATAGACGCCGGCGACGGCGAAGCCGGTGTTGTGCGCGGTCAGCATGATCGCGGTGGCTTCGTTCTCCGAACGGTGGAACACGTGCATCAGGATGAGGACCACGAAGTCACGCGGGGTGTAGTCGTCGTTGTGAAGCAGCACCTTGTACATCGGCGGCTTCGCGAGCTTCGTCTCGGTCTTGCTGGCGACCGCGGTTCCTCCGGCGCCTTCCTTGGGCTTGCTCATTGCGGCGAGCCTCCGTCGAACGTGTTGCCATGCACGAACTGGAACCGGACGTTCTGATCCGGATGCGTCTCGGCCAGCCCGTTGGGAATTCGCCAGAATTGGTTGCCGGGCTCGACCATCCACAGCTCGTAATCGCCGACTGGGATGGCGTCCAGTGATTGCGTGACGACCCCTTGCTCGGGGTCCGTTGAGACGGCAACAGGACGAGGAATGAGCACGGCGAGCAGTCGGTCCGCGACGGCGAACTGCTGCACGTCACTGCCGAGGTAAGTGAGGAATGGCGAAGGATCGAAGGCGAGCGGGACGAGAATCTGCGCGGTGGACGTCGTCTGCCCTGGCCCCGGCACGTAGCGAAGGAAGATCCGCGGGTAGACGTCGACGATGCCGTCGCCCTCCGCGTCGTCTGGCTGACCGTCGCCGTCGTCGTCAGCGATGTGGACCACCCATCCTGCCTTCGCTTGCGGCAGCTGCGGAAGATCCGCAGCGATGAGGTTGAAGGTCACGAGCGCGGGTTGATCAGGCAGCGCCATGATCGTTCCGAAGTAGCCCTCGACCGCGAACGCGGGGGGGTCGCGAGCGATGGGAAGATCGATGGGCAGATCTTGCTCGCGTTGTTCGCCTGCGTTGATGCTCAGATCGATGGGCGTACGGGTGATCCGATCACCCGCTCCGGGTTGGGAGAGAACGTCCACCTCGGGATCGAGGTTGCGGTTCCCGTCCAAAATCCCGGTCAACGCGTAGGCGTTGGGTTCGACCGCATTGAAACGGAAGCGCAGATCTCCCTCGGAGAGACGCTGATCACTCACCGCGGCCGTCCGAACCGGCGCGGCCAACGAGAAGAGATCGCCCGTACTCGGCGCGTTGAGCAGCACGTACGCATCACCGCGTGTCCCCGGAGTGAGGACCAGACTCCCGGACAGACTGGCGGTCTTGCTGGGGCTTTGAGGCGCTGGGCAAGCGGCGGCCAACAGCAGGCTGAACACGAGCGGGAAACGCACGCGGGCAATGTACAGGTCTGGTATCTCTCGCGCACATGAAGATGACTGAACGGGCCGA
>JBQTKE010000474.1:0-10591 GCA_052386435.1 Myxococcaceae bacterium | reverse complement strand
CGCAGGTCCTCGCCGAAGAGGAAGAGCCGCCTCCGGAAGTGCAAGAGGACCAGGAGGATTGGGGCTTCGCGGAGACCCAACACGGGACGCCGACCGGCGCCGATTTCCAGGGCGAACCCGTAAATGGCATTGAGCACCCCGCGCCGCAGATCGAGCACCAGGACATCGATCTCGGCAGCGCCGCGCTGAGCGCCGTGGACGCGCAGGGCGAATACGAAGTCTCCGGCTTGGCCGCGGAGCCCAACGTGCAGACCGAGGATTGGGGAAACCAAGTCGTCGAGTACTCGCACGAGATGCCCGAGCAGCTGCGGGAGGATCTCCAGTCAGGGGAAGTGCCTGTCTACGACCTCGCCACCGATGCCGCGCTCCTCGCTCCGGAAGAAACCCCGGGGTACGCCGAGCACGAGGGCGAGTACGCGGGGCAGCAAAATGGTGCGTATTCAGGCCAGGACGCTGCTGGTGCGTACGTAGGTGCGTACGTAGGAGCGGATGGCGCGAGAGACGAGTACGCCGGTCAGCAAGATGCGCCGGTGGCTGACGCCGCGGACTCCGCACAGAGCGGAGCAGGGGAGGGCATCCGCTCCGGAACCGGCATCCACGCCAGCTTCGCGCCGGATCCCAGCGAGCGCACGCCGCCGCCCGACGAAGATCCTTACGCCCACTCCGCGTACGTCGAGCCTTACGACGAGACCAACGATCCCGGCCTCGCGCAGGCGAAGCAGGAGATCGCGTACACCGTGGAGAACGCGCACGGCGACGCGCTGTACCAGCACGAACACCTCGCCGCCGTCTCAGAAGACACACCCGAGCAGGTCCCGCCAAACGACGCCTACCCGGATTACGCGGACGAGGCCGACGCGCAGCTCTCCGCGCTGCAGAACGCCGAGCCCCACGTCGATCCCACCATCCTCGCGGACATGGCCGGTCGCTCGCGCCTCATCCCCGACGACGTCCGCGGACCCTTCGACGTCAAAGCCGATTCTGTCTCGGTCGTCGTGAAGAACGAGATGCTGACCCGGCTGTCCGGCCTGCTCGCGATGACCGGACAGATCGAGCTCACGCCCGAACGCAAACGCTTCCGCGGCCGAGTCACCGAGCGGAACTTCGGCGAAGGCGAAGAGCAAGTCATGCGCGCCAAAGGCACCGGCGTGCTCGTGATCGAAAACAAAGGACAGCTCTTCCAGTCCAGCGATCTCAATGACGAGTCCGCGTACTTCCGCGAAGACGTCGTGTTCGCTTTTGAAGAGGAGGTCGTCTTCGAGAACGGAAACGTCCCGTCAGACGTCGCGCCCGACGTGCAGCTCGTGCACCTTAGAGGAAAAGGCCAAGTCCTCCTCTGCCTGCAGGGCCCACTCAAGTCAGTCCCCGTGAAGGACGGACAGTCCGTGACCCTGCCCCTGGCGCACCTCGTCGGCTGGTACGGGAGCCTCAGCCCCCGAATCATCGCCCTCGTGTCGGACGGGAAGGGCAAGGCGCTGAAGGCCGGCGTCGAACTGTCCGGAGAAGGATTCGCCCTTCTCGCCGTGCCACTGCGCTAAGAGTAGCCGCGTGGACAAAGCCAGCCGCAAACGCGCCAAGCGGGAAGAACGCCAGCGCCGCCGATCCAACCGGCCCCCCAGCGTGCTCCTCAAGGAGTTCTGGAACGCCCCCAACATGCTCACCATGGGGCGCATCTTCGTCATCCCCGTCTTCGTCTGGATGACCTACGACGCGGATCCCCTCTATTCACTGCTCGCCGCCGTCCTCTTCGCCCTGGCCAGCATCACCGACGTGATTGACGGGTGGCTCGCGCGGAAATTGAACCTCATCACCGTCGTCGGGAAGTTTCTCGATCCCCTCGCCGACAAACTCATCGTCATGGCCGCGCTGATCATGATGGTCAGACTCGGACGAATCGCCGCGTGGGTCGTGATCGTCCTGATTTCACGCGAGCTGATCGTGAGCGGCCTGAGAACCATCGCCGCGACAGAAGGCATGGTGATTGCCGCCGGTCAGGAAGGAAAGTGGAAGACGTCCCTCCAGCTCGTGGGGATCATCGCCCTCTGCGTCCACTACGTGCACCGGGTCGAATTCATCGTCGATAGCTACAACGTCGACTTCAACGCCTTGGGGAAAGCTCTCGTCTACCTCTCCACCGCCTTCTCCGTCTGGAGCGCTGGCGTGTACTTCCAGGCCTTCCTCAAGATGCTCGCGAAAAGGGGTGGAACCAGCGGAACCCAGAGCGCGTAAGCCTCGTTCGAGCCCGCTTGACGCCAAGAAGGCCCCTCGGTATATCCGCGCTCCCTTCACGGCGACGCGAGGGGCAACTACCTGAAGATGCGGGAATAGCTCAGTGGTAGAGCATCGCCTTGCCAAGGCGAGGGTCGAGGGTTCAAATCCCTTTTCCCGCTCCATTAACCCCCGGAAGTCTCGGGGGTTTTCTTTTTTCAGCAGCTCATGTGCCCCTCTTGTGCCCCTTGCCGGTCTGTCTTCGGCAACGGTTGGTCGAGGAGCTTCACCGCGTCCCTCTTCACGTCGGGCGAGAGATGCGCGTACCTCATCGTCATGTCGATGGTGGCGTGCCCGAGGAGCTCCTGAACGGCCTTGAGCGCGACGCCACGCATGACTAGGTGCGACGCGAAGCTGTGGCGCAGGTCGTGGAACGTGAGCCGCTTCGCGAGCCCAGCCCGTTTACAGATGCGTGGCACGACCTCGTACAGGCACTTGTGGTTCAGCCGGTGCCCTGCCTCGTCACAGAAGACGTACTGCCCCTTCAGGAATGTCGATGCGCGCTGCTCCTTGAGCACCGAGATGGCCTCATCGCTCAGCGGGACTTCCCGTGCCCGCCCGCTCTTGGGAGGCCCTTCGATGTTCCTCCAGAGCGCGCGTCGCACCATCAGTCGCCCGGCAACGAGATCGACGTCCTCCCATTTGAGCGCCAGCAGTTCGCCCATCCGGAGCCCTGTCTTCAACGCGATGATGATCATCGACTTCCAGCGGTCCGGAGTCGCTCCGATGAACCGGGGCATCTCGTCGAAGAACAGGAACTCGAAGTCGGACAACTGCACTCGTAACTGCTTGACCTTCGGCGAGTGGGGGAGGTCCCCGTACTCCACCGCAAGGTTCAAGAGCTTCCGCAGCCCGCAGAGGAAGTTGTTGATGCTCTTGGGCGAGTAGCCCTCCGCGAGCTTGTCGGCCTTGAAGCGCTCGATCTCCGGCGCGCGAATCTCGTCCAAGCGCCGCTTCCCGAAGGCCGGTCGGAGGTGCTTCTTCAGCATGCTCTCCTTGGCGTAGACCGCAGAGGGCTTGTTGTTCGTCCGGCTGTAGATGAGGAACTTCTCCTCGAACTCGACCAACGTAGGCACCGTCTTCACCTCCCTTCCGTAGGTGCCCGCGAGGAGCGACTCGCGTACCTGTCTCTCGTACTGCTCAGCGCCGCGGCGGGTGTTCACCGGCGCCCTCTTGCGAACGCGTTCGATGCGACCGTCAGCGTGCGCGAACTTCACATCCACCCACCACGCTTCCTTCTTCCCTTTGCTGCCCTTCCACTTCCGTAACCTGACGCTCATCGCAACCTCCGAGCGCAGGACGGCCTTTACCCAGGTGCCAGAGTACCACCGTTGAACGGCCAGCTGACGGTCGCCTTCCTGTCGGCGCCACGGAACGATCTATTCCTGAGGCGCGGCCTCGAAGTCCGTGCCGATGAACTCTTCGCTGATCTTCATGATTTCCCCTGTCGTGCCATTTAGGACGACGCGGAAGGCAGCCATGAACGACTCATCAGTAACGACAAACGCCAAGAACGCGGTGATGGACTCGAGGACAGCGAGCGGGATGAAGTGAAATTGGTTCACATGCGTTTCGCAATCGTGATCGCGTGGCCGTAATCGCCCGCCTTCATCGTCCTCGAGGTAATGCATGCGCAAGCTCGGCCATGTGCCATGGACGTGATGGGAGCCGATGCGCTGGCCCACGACGTACAGCAACCGTTCATGCCCCAATGCGTCGATCATCGAGGCCATGTCCGGCACCTTCTTGCAGTTAGAAATCTGCGTACGTGAGAGGCCAGAAGCCACAATGTGACGTTCTATTGAAGCGAGCATTCGCTTTTCGATCACCTGCACCTGCCCACCGCGCTGCTGAACTCTTGTCAGGATTTCCTTCTCGAACTCGAGTTCAGTCCGCAATCCGTCGCCGATGAATCGCTCAAAGGCATCCGGACACACGCCCGTGCAGAGCCAAGCCAGCTTCACGCCTGACTCGAAGATGCAGCGATCGACGATTGCCGTCGTCTCCCCAAAGCTGCCTTCATGCGAGAGCGCGACGTTAGCCGTCATCAGCCGGTATATACGGTTGAGCAGGCCGATCAGGGCGGCGTAGTGAACCGGCGGAAGTTGCCGCACGCCTGGCGAATCCGCTCGCAGGCGAGCGAAGAAGTTCGCCAGCAACGCGACGAACTTGTACCACTCGAAAAGAATCGGTCTGAAGTCCCCAGAACTTCGACAGTGAGCAAGGAGTTCCTCCTGAATCACTGGCGGGTCTGGCAGTCCATGCTCATCCACGTTCATCAGCGCCCTCTCCACGCGGTCGTTCCCGCGACTCTACCTGGGGCACTGGCAGAGTTCGGCCGTAGTCCATCGCTTCGCGCCCCTTTCTGGGTGGGCCAAGCCATCGCACACCGCCGTCGCCTCGAAGCTGTCGGAGGTGATTCGGTTGGGTGAGTCCCTGGATCGGAGGGCCCTGAGGCCCCTGCACGCCTTCAGAAATACCACTCCCGAATGTGGCAAAAGAATCTGAGCGGAAAGTGTCTTTCCACTCGAGCCTGAATGCGGGACCACCGCCTCGGCTTTTACACCAACCAACACAGCACGGGCAGATTGCCCAGGAGTAGCCATGCTCACCTCAACCGTGGGCATCGAGACCTTTCGAGGTCTTGGTGCTCCGCTGCCTCACGGCAGCACCGATGAAGTAATTGAAGCGATGGGCCTTTACCGAGTCGTAGAGACCCACGTCTACGCAGACGGGAGCGACACGCCCATTCCCGGCAAGAAGGCGATCATCAATGAAGAGACGCGCCGTGTTCTGAGCGTTGTCTCCAACAGCTATCGGCCAATTCAATTCGAGGAGTTCTTTCGTTCTTGTCTCGAAGGTCTCGGCGATTCAGTGAAGTTTCATCGAGCGGGAACATTCGGGCGCAACGACGCCAAGGCATGGGTACTGGCGGAACTTCCGATCCCGATTCGCGTCAAGAACGACGAAAGCCCGATTCGCAAGTACCTTCTGCTCGTTGCCGGTCACGATGGAAGCTCGAGCGCTTTGCTCAAGAACACAGCTCTTCGTTTGGCATGTGCAAACCAAATAGGAGCTGCGCTGCGCGGACCTGGCTTCGAGCAGCGCGTCCTGCACACCCCGAACGCATCTATTCGGCTGCGCTCGATTGCCAGGGGGCTGCAGCAGATTTTCGACGGATACACACAATTCACGGAGTTGGCGAACGCGATGGCATCCGTCCGGTTTTCCGACAGCCAGATGTTTCGAGTCATCGATGAAGTTCTGCCTGTGCCTGACACAGACGGCGAGCACTCACGGATTCACGAGGGCCGAGAGAACCTGATGAGGTTGTTCCAGGCTGGTGCTGGCGTTCAGCGAGGCTATTCGTGGGCTGCCGCAAACGCTGTATCGGAGCACTTCGATCACTGGGTGCAGGCTAGGCAGCGACCTGGCCGGGATGTTCCGAAGGCGAAGCTCGAGAGTGTGTGGATCGGCCGGTCAGCTGACGGATCTCACATTTCGGCCTCAGAGGGGGATTCACGCAAATCTGCGGCAACGTTATCCTCGGCACTTCGTGAGCACGGGGTCTCCTCATGGCTCCTCCCGACCAAGGTTCACCTGGACGGCGTGAGCGTTCGCCACCATGACGACCGGACGCTGCGCGGCTGTGTACTCATGGCGGTGCTCGCGAATTAGGGCAGCCAAACGGGTCGTGGTTCCGCGAAGGGCGATGTCGAGAGCGCGAACCTTCCCGATATTCCCCTCGCGTACGGCCACGCTCAATGCATTGGAGAGCACGGCCTCGAGAGCTCGCGCCGACGCGATGGCCTTCGCGAGGAGTCGTCTCCTCACGGCTCCGCTGGCTCCGTCAGCTCCGGCAAGCGCCTCTGCGAGTCCACGGACGGTCTCCAGTACCTGCAGAGACGATTCCGCCGACAAGGGCGGCACCGCTATACGGTCGAGGACGGAGAGAGAAAGCGACCGACCCACATCAACGGAGCCGCGGGGGACGTCGGAGGGGTGGAGCACTTCCACGGATGATCGCTCTCGCATACCCAAATGAGTAGGTCACGCACGCGGATTTCCCAAGGACCTGGCACCGCCCCAAGGAGGCGCTCCATCATGCCAAGTCGGGCAGCGAGGAGCGTGACCCAAACACACAAACACGCGTGGCGCGCTATGTTCTTCTCCTCTTGTCATGTCTGTTGTTCTTATTTTCATTTGAACAGGAAATTGATGTGTTGTTGTGTTGAGCGCCGAGGGAGGGACTCACGGGGAAGCAACGTTCTCCGACCCGCTGGCCTGGCGAACGTCATCAAACGTCGGACGAGAATCCCGCCCGCGATCTCGCGCAGCGAGCGGGACCATCAACTTCTATCCCGTTGAGCTTTACGCTGAAGCCTGAAGGCCCTTGGCAGCCGACGTGAAATCAGCGTCAAGGTCCCCTTGGGAATCGACAGGTTCCGCCGCCCCTGTCTGCTCTTCCGACGCCGGAGACGCTTGAGTGGGCTGAGTGTGGAACGGGATTCCGATCCAGACCCGCTGGAGTCCCAGACCCTTCACCGTGCGATGGGCCTCCTCCGCACCCCAAGCCGACAGAAACGTTTGCTTCCACCCGCGGCCTTTGGGCTTCAGGCCCATCGTCCCGCACCAGAAGTTGTAGACCTCGTGGAGAGTCCCCGAGAGCACGACCTCCTCTTTGTTCCCTTCCTTGCCGACCTGATAGTGCGTGATTCTCGTGGGGTCGCCGGTTCGCTGTGCCTTGGCCCACAGCCTCGCAATGCTGTCGTAGCCAAGTTCGCGTACTTCGCGAGCGAAGAGTTCATCCGTCGGAAGGCTGGAGTCCTGAACGACTCGGCGCGCATCGGTGTCCAACGGCAGCGTGACGTCCGAGGTGATTACGCGGCTAAGCAGATGCTCCAAAAACGCCGCCACGGCTGTCCGAGCTCCATTGAGGTCGGCCATGACCTGACCGACGAGCGCCGTGCCAATCTTTCGGTCCGAACGGAATACCGAGTACCGCCGGTCGCTCTTTGAGATGAGGACCGGCCTGTCGCTGTTCGAGGTGAAGACCGAGTTGGCGTAGTTCCGGATGGTCTTAAAGCCCCTATAGATGTTCCGCACCTGGATGTGCTCGTTGGTGATGAACGGCTTGAGCCGATTCGCAATCTCTTCAGTGCGGTTGTCGCCAGAGATGACCTCGTCGTAGTTGACGAAGAGCTTCCCCTCCAGGTCTCCGTGGTACTGCGAGTCGATGAACGCCTGACTCGCAACGTAGAAATGCTCAGGGCCGTAGATGTGTTTCATCACCTCCATCCCTGTGCCCTTCCCGGTCCCCTCCGCTCCATGAAAGACGAGGGCAACGCGGTTGAGCCAGGCCTCACCGCGACGGTGAAGCGCCTGAAGCGGGGCGGCGAGCCAATCGAGGACGTACTCTAGGTGGTCCACGTTGCCATCGACCAGGTTCAAAAAGACCGCGCGGATGATGTCCCAGTTTCCGGCGGCGGGTTTCAGGGTGGAGGGGCGATAGAGGTTGAAGATTCTTGCGTCACCCACGGTCACCACACGGTCCGTCGTGGTTAACACCAAGTCGCTCTTGTCCACGAATGGAATCCTGGGCAAGAGAATCTCAGCCTCCGTGCCTCCGAACTCATTGGTAAGCCTGTGTTGAATCGCATCTTTGCGGTAGCGCTCTGGCTGCCATTGCCCGTTTCGCCGCACGATGAAGGCGCTCTCGTCCAGCAGGTAGAGAAAGTTCCGGTCGATGCTCAATCTCGCAATTGAGTGGGGTGAACTCGAGCGAGCGCCCCGGATTCGTCCTCTCAAGGTGGGCCTCCAAGAGTTCACATTTCTGGACTTCGCCGAATCCGCGCGACTTCTGTCAGCCACCCCGCCCGAATGGAAGACCTTCGTACTCGTGGCGCTGAGGACAGGACTACGCGTCGGGGAACTGTTGGCGCTTGAGTGGAGCGCCGTCGATCTGGTGGCGTCTCGGCTGGTCGTGCGCCAATCCCTTTGGGACAAGCAGTTTGTGCTCCCCAAGAGCGGCCGGATTCGCGAGGTGCCCCTGAGCGCGGACGCTGTAGCGTCCCTGCGGGACCATAGGGCTCGGTCGCTGCTCCGGAGCAGGTATGTTTTCTGCGACAGCAAGGGCGGACACCTGACCCACTCGATGGTCAAGAACGTGGTCCCACGGGCGTGTAAGGCTGCCGGATTGTCGAAGGACCTTACGACGCACGACCTACGGCATACCTTCGCCAGTCAGTTGGTGATGAGGGGCCGTTCGTTGAAAGAGGTTCAGGAGTTACTGGGGCATGCAACGATAGAGATGACGCTCCGGTACGCCCACGTCAGTCAACCGGCCTTGATAGACGCGGTAAACGCTCTGGACGCGGAGTCCCGCACCGTTGGGGTGGCCCAATAGGAGCGACCGAGCACCCGTCCCGGCTTTGCACGTTCACTCGCTGGGGCTGGTTCTACGGCAGCTACAGCTTGGTCGCCGCGTCTCCCCGCCAGTTCTGAGCCCACGGCAGGCGTCGCCCGCGCCCAGTAACTGTCAGACCGCGGTGGTAGGACAAGAAGCAGAAACTGCTGGAGAGGTCTGTAGCGAAACTGTACTGTTCGCTGGTCGAGGGAGGGGAGCGAAATGGTGGGAAACAGGAAGGCGGTCGTCCTTCTAAGCGGAGGTCTTGACTCGACTACTGCACTGGCCATCGCCCGAGAGCAGGGCTTCCAGTGCTACGCGCTCAGCTTCCGCTATGGCCAGCGTCACTCGGTGGAGTTGCAGTCGGCGGCGCGGGTGGCCCGAGCGATGGGCGCCGTTGAGCATGTCGTGACCGAGATCGATCTGCGTCGGTTCGGTGGCTCTGCTCTGACCGACCAGATTGCGGTTCCGAAAGGAAGGACGCCGCTCGAAGCTTCTGCAGGGATCCCCGTCACATACGTCCCAGCCAGGAACACGGTGTTCTTATCCTTCGCCCTTGCCTGGGCAGAAGTCCTTGGAGCCGCCGACATCTTCATCGGCGTGAATGCCCTCGACTACAGCGGTTATCCGGACTGCAGACCCGAGTACATCGAGGCCTACGAGAGGATGGCCAACCTCGCGACTCGTGCAGGGGCCGAAGGAACGGTCCGATTCCGAATCCACACGCCCCTCATCAACCTCTCCAAGGCGGAGATAATTCGCGAGGGTATCCGCTTGGGGGTGGACTACTCGCTCACCACCACTTGCTATGACCCATCGGGGGACGGGGGAGCCTGCGGCCAGTGTGATTCCTGTCTCTTCCGGCTGAAGGGATTCGCTGACGCTGGGCGCCCCGACCCTGCGCTCTACTCGCGTGGCGAGGTGTCCGCTTGAGCTACGCGATCAAGGAGATGTTCTACTCCTTGCAGGGTGAAGGAGCGCGTGCCGGACGTCCTGCCGTGTTCATTCGCTTCGCTGGCTGCAATTACTGGTCAGGGCGCGAGGACGATAGGAATCGCGGCACCGCTTCCTGTTCCAAGTGGTGCGATACGAACTTCGTCGGCACTGATGGGGATGGCGGAGGAAGGTTCGACACTGCCGAGGCTGTCGCCTCCTCAGCACGCGCTCTGTGGCCGTCCCGGGCTGGGAAACCCTACGCCGTTTGTACAGGTGGCGAACCGTCGCTCCAGCTCGATGGAGTTCTCGTCGAGGCCCTCCACCAAGTCGGGTTTGAAGTTGCGGTCGAGACGAATGGATCGGCAGACCTTCCTGATGGCGTGGACTGGGTGTGCGTGAGTCCCAAGGCTGGAACTGGGCTACACCTTAGAGAGGGAGACGAGCTGAAGGTCGTGTTCCCGCAGCTCGG
The DNA here is from genome assembly GCA_052386435.1 of Myxococcaceae bacterium. Taxonomy (GTDB): domain Bacteria; phylum Myxococcota; class Myxococcia; order Myxococcales; family Myxococcaceae; genus JBQTKE01. The sequence continues at coordinate 512 of JBQTKE010000474.1, read as the reverse complement.
TATGGACCTGTCGGAGCTCGAGTCGCTTCAGTTCGCTCACTTCTTCCTGCAGCCACTCGCTGACGATTGCACCGACTCAAATGTAAAGGCGGCCGTTGAGTACTGCCTCGCCAACCCAGTGTGGCGTCTGAGCGTTCAACTTCATAAGCAGCTGGGGCTTCCCTAGGAGCGAGCTCAATGGAGATTTTCAAAGAGTTTACCTTTGAGGCGGCGCACCGACTCCCCAATGTGCCCAAGGGACATAAATGCGGGCGGCTTCATGGGCATTCCTTCCGCGTCGAGCTTCACGTTCGCGGGCCCGTCGGGAGGGAAACGGGCTGGGTGTCCGACTTCGCCGATGTCAAAGCCGCATTCCTCCCGACATACGAGAAGCTGGACCACAACTTCCTCAATGAGGTCGAGGGACTCTCGAATCCGACGAGCGAGAACCTTGCCCGGTGGATTTGGCGCGAGGTGAAAGGCGACTTGCCTGGCCTCTCTCGCGTTGTGATTCGAGAGACCTGCACCTCGGG
>JBQTKE010000473.1:0-4480 GCA_052386435.1 Myxococcaceae bacterium | reverse complement strand
GAACGCCGGTGCTGGCGGTCGCGCAGGGCAAGGTCGCCTACGCCGGCTGGATGCGCGGCTATGGGAACCTGATCATCGTCGACCACGGCGATGGCTTTCACTCCTTGGTCGCTCATCTGGCGGACTTGCAGCGCGGTGCGAACGAGCCGGTGCTTCCAGGTGACGTTTTGGGGACGGTGGGCGATACGGGGTCCCTCAAGGGCGCCTATCTGTATTTTGAAATTCGACAGCGCGGGCTGGCCGTGGATCCCACACCTTGGTTCGACACGGGGCGGCATTAGAGCTTGGGGCCCGGGGATCACCTGAGAACACCTGGGATCACGTGGGGGGAGTGCGCGCGGCGCCTTCGCCCTCTTAGACTTGGGCTTCTGGGCTGATTCTGAGCTGCAAAGCGAGGACGACGTGGCGAGGCGAAGCACGCTGTTGGGGCTGACGCTGTTGGGGCTGGCGGCAGGAGCAGGGGTCTCCCAAAGGGCGTTCGCCGCTGAGAACGATCAGAGCTACCGACAGCTGGAGCTCTTCGCGCGCGTGCTTTCGTACGTTGAGAACAACTACGTCGAGCCGGTGGACAACCGCCAACTGATGTACGGAGCCATCAAAGGAATGCTCGACACGTTGGATCCGCACACCGTGTTCATGCCCCCGGACACGTTCAAGGACATGAAGATCGACACCTCCGGCGAGTTCGGCGGCCTGGGGAGTGAGATCGCCACGAAGAATGAAGTCGTCACCGTGGTCTCGCCCATCGACGACACGCCGGCTTCCCGGGCGGGGATTCGGCCCGGCGATCAGATTCTGAAGATCGACGACGAAGTGACCAAGGGAATGGACCTGGCCAAGGCCATCGCCAAGATGCGCGGCCCCGCCGGCAAGAAGGTCATGCTCACGATCATGCGCGAAGGGTTCAACGCCCCCCGCGAGCTGGCGATCATCCGGGATCACATTCGCATCGTCTCCGTCGAAGGTGGCGTGTTCGACGGCATTGGCCACATCAAAGTAAAGAACTTCCAAGAGCGGACCGACGTGTACCTGCGCAAGGAGCTGGACCGCCTGCGCGGCCTCAACGGAGGCCGCGAGCTGCGAGGACTGGTGCTGGACCTCCGCAACAACCCAGGCGGCCTGCTCGACCAGGCGGTCGCGGTGAGCGACCGGTTCCTCCCTGGCAATCTGAGCATCGTGAGCACCAAGGGACGCAGCGGCCGGAACACGACGGAAGAGCGGAGCAAGGACCGCGACACCGAAAGGCCGTACCCGCTGGTGGTTCTGGTGAACGCGGGCAGCGCGTCGGCGTCAGAGATCGTCGCGGGAGCGCTGCAAGATCACACCCGCGCGGTGGTGATGGGGACGCCGACCTTCGGCAAAGGCTCCGTGCAGACCGTGATCGAGCTGGAAGATGGATCCGGCCTCAAGCTGACCATCGCGCGCTACTACACGCCCAAAGGCCGGTCGATTCAGGAGAAGGGAATCATCCCGGACTTCTACGTCGCCGAAGATCCCAGCGCGGCAACCGCGAAGAACGACGCACCTCGAGAGAGAGACCTGCGCCGGCACTTCAAAGGCGAAGGCCCCGAACCCGAGAACCGAGGCCATCCGCTCCCACAGGACCTGCGCAAATGGGACGTCAGCGAGAAGCTCACGGACTACCAGCTGAAGACCGCGCTGAACTACCTAAACGGCGTGGCGCCCATGTCGGTGCGGACCGCCGCCACAACGAAGTAGACGAACCCCAAGCCGCTCGCGCGCCCTCTCTCGAAAGTCTCTAGCGTCCTACTCGCCCGTCATGTTTGATGCGCCCTCCCTTCATGTAACCAAGGGTGGAGGTGGTCGATGCGATGTGGCGCTCAACTGGCCGCTGTCACTTGCGGACTCTGGGTCGCCGCCGGCGCAATGGCCGCCCCAGCTGAATCCAACCGCCCCCGCGCGCTCGTCATCTCTGTAGGCCTCGACGCCCTCGCGGCGGCGGAGGCGCCTCGACTCGCCCAGACCGCGGAACAAGCCCTGGTTCGTTCAGAACGCTTCGACGTCATCAGCCTGGCCGACGCGTTCGATCCCGAGGCCGCCCACGACCGGCAACTTCACCTCCAGGAAGCCGAGACCGCGTTCCAAGCAGGGATGAGCGCGTATGACGGCTTGGACACGCAAAAATCAGTTGGGCTCTTCGACAAGGCAGTGAAGGCGTACGAGCTCACGGATCTCACGCGCAATTTCAACGCCCTCACCAAAGCCTGGGCGATGCGAATCGCGTCCCACGTCGCCAATGGAGATGCCCGCGTGGCTCGTGCGGAGATCGATCGCCTCCTCGCCGTCGCTCCCAAAGCAGAGCTCAGCGCCCGCTACTTTCCGCCCGAAGAGCTGGCTTACGTGGATCGCACCCGCCGGTCAGCAGCGACCTCCACGCTCACCCTCAAGACCGGAACAATCCCCGCGCGAATCTATGTGGACGGCCTCTACCGCGGAGTCTCGCCGGTCACCGTGTCCAAGCTCGCGCCCTCAGAGCACTACGTCACCGCGATCGCGCCCGGCTACTCGCTGCGTCAGGAGAAAGTCCGCGAGACCTCCTCCACGCTCACCCTCAAGCGCGCGCTTCACTTCAGCGACTACGAAGGGCGCGCGAACCAGATTATTCAGGCCCCCGAGGGGGCGGCGCGTGATCGCGCGACCCAGTCACTTGCTCAGGAGCTCGACGCAGATCAGGCGGTTGTCGCGGTGGCGAAGAAGAGCTCCACTGGTGACAAGCTGGACCTGATCGCCCTGCGGCTGGACGCAGTGGATGGTCACAACTATGCGTTCCAAGAGAAGCAACTTTCCGTGAGAGAGGGAGGCGAGAGCTTCTTCCTGGCGCTCGCCGAGCGCGACGCGACCCGTGTGAACGGTCCAGTCACCCACTACCGCTCCGGCGGAACGCCTCCCATGAAGACCGCGGGGTACGCGCTGATCGGAACGGGTGCGGCGCTGGTCGCTGCGTCGATCGCCACGGGCGTGGTCGCCCTGGTCCAACAGAACGAATACAACAGGACCATTCATTCAGATCCGCAGGCTGCGGAGGCGCCCGAGGCCATAGGCAAGACCTACCGCGATGTCTCAACGGGGTTGACTGTCGGCGGCGTCGTGGTGGGCGGCGCAGGCGCGTTGCTGAGCTTCTTTGGCGGCAGAGAGGGCACGTCTTCTTCCGATGCGGATTCGCCGCGAGCGCTCCCGCGTAAGCAGCGCCGGGCGGCGCTCGACGTGTCGGTCACCGAATAAGACATTCGTCATAAGACATTCGTCAGACATTCGTCGCTCGTTCTCAGCTGGGGTCCCAGGTGTTGGCCGGAATCCCCCAAGATTCGACGGCTTTTGGAATCATTTGACACTGGAGTGACGGATCCCTATTGTCCCGCGCCCTCAGCCCGAAGTGCAAGAAAACGCTTGCATTTCAAGGGTCTACAAAGAGGGAAGGACCGCGGCCGGATGCCGCGGGAGGGGCCAGCGCGGCGATGACCAGCATCGAGATTCTCTTTCTGGGCGTGTACTTCGGCGTCCTGTTCGTCCTGGCGGTCTACGGATCGCACCGTTACCGGATGGCGTATCTGTACTACCGCCACAAGTACAAGCTGCCGACTCCCAAGGGCACGTTGGCTCAGCTTCCCCGCGTCACCATCCAGCTGCCGATCTTCAACGAGATGTACGTCGTGGAGCGGTTGGTCGATTCGGTTTGCAAGATCGAATACCCGTCGGAGCTGCTGGAGATCCAAGTCCTGGACGACTCCACGGACGAGACCTGCGGCATTGCCCGCGCGGTGGTGGAGCGCAACCGTCGGTTGGGTCACAACGTCGTCTACATCCACCGCGAGAACCGCCAGGGCTTCAAGGCAGGCGCGCTGGAGAACGGCCTCAAGCTGGCGCAGGGCGAATTCGTGGCCGTGTTCGACGCGGACTTCGTTCCCAGCCCGGACTTCCTCAAGCGGACGGTCCCGTTCTTCTCCGACGACAAGATCGGCATGGTTCAAGTTCGCTGGGGCCACCTGAACCGCGAGTACTCGATCCTCACGCAGGCTCAGTCGATCTTCCTCGACGGTCACTTCATCATTGAGCACACCGCCCGCAACCGCAGCGGTGCGTTCTTCAACTTCAACGGCACCGCGGGCATCTGGCGCCGCAGCACCATCAACGACGCGGGCGGTTGGCAGCACGACACGCTGACCGAGGATTTAGATCTCTCTTACCGTGCGCAGCTCAAGGGCTGGCAGTTCGTGTTCCTGCCGGACGTGGTCTCTCCGGCCGAAGTTCCGGTGGACATGAACGCGTTCAAGAGCCAGCAACACCGTTGGGCGAAGGGCTCCATTCAGACCGCCCGTAAGCTCTTGCCCACCATCCTGCGCAGCAACCTCCCCACGGCAGTGAAGCGCGAGGCGTTCTTCCACCTCACCAACAACCTGGCGTATCTGTTGATGGTGCTGCTCTCCCTATTGATGCCGCTCTCAATGGTGCTCCGCTTCGA
>JBQTKE010000472.1:0-2994 GCA_052386435.1 Myxococcaceae bacterium | reverse complement strand
ACGGGCGGGTGTTCAAGACGGACGGCAGCGGCGCGTCGGTTCCGCTTCGTGACCTGTTTCAAGAGTGCGGCAAGCACTACAAGCTGATCATCGTGGGTGATGCGTTGATGGCACCCTACGAGCTGTTCATGCGGGGCGGAGCGCTCGGCTACAACGACGACGAAGCAGCCGAAGGCTACGTTTGGCTGATGCAATTGGCCCAGCACTTCGAGAAGCACGCTTGGCTCAACCCGGAGCCGGTGCGAGGCTGGCACGGGAATACCATCGAGGAGATTCGACACATCTTCCCGATGTTCCCGCTCACGCTGGAAGGGCTGGGCGAAGCTGTGACTCACCTCACCCGTGGACGAACCGCGAAGCCTTAAGCCGCGGTCTGCAACGCGGCGCGCGCTTCCTTCCTGCGTAAGAAGATCACGAGCGAAGTGGGTCTGATCCGATTCGGAGGACAGGTTTAGGTCGTCATCTAACGTCGTCGTCGTGGTTTGTCGATCGTAGCTCTTCTTCGTTCGTGATCTCCTTCGTGGATGATTGTGGATGGATGGGGGTTCGGGGGAAGGACTCAAAACCTGTGGAGTAGTTGCTCATGCCGCGGCCCGTTCCATCCGACGCTCAAACTCCGCTGGGCTCACGTACCCCAACGTCGAGTGCAGCCGCTTCTGGTTGTAGAAGACCTCGATGTACTCGAACAGTTCGCGTCGGGCGGCCTGCTCATTTTCGAAGTCCTCGCCGAGTTCAGTCTTCAGCCGAGCGAACCAGCTCTCCATCGCGGCATTGTCATAGCAATCGCCCTTGCGGCTCATGCTGCAGGTGATTCCATTCCTATCGAGCTGCTCCTGGTAATCGCCGCTGGCGTATTGGCTCCCACGATCCGAGTGGTGAATCAGACCAGTATCCGGGCAGCGGCGCTGAACCGCCATATCAAGGGCCTTGATCGCCAGGTGCCTGTCAATGACCGTGCTCACCGCCCACCCCACGACGAAGCGCGAGTACAGGTCGATGATTGCCGCGAGGTAGAGCCAGCCGTATGGCGTGCGGAGGTACGTAATATCGCCCACCCATCGTTCGTTCGGCATGTTCGCCTGGAAATTCCGGGCGAGCAGGTTGGGAGCGACCGGCAACGAGTGGTTGCTGTCCGTAGTTCGCACGAATCGCCGGCGCGGGGACTTTCCCTTGATGCCCTGCTCCTGCATGAGCCGAATGACCCGCTTTCGACTGATGGGGATGCCCTGCGCCTGCAGTTGCTTGTGGACCCGCGGGCTGCCGTACCTTTTCTCACTTTCCTCGTGAGCTTTGCGCGTGAGGATTGCCAGCCGTCGGTCCTCTCGTGCTCGGGTACATTCCGGCCGCCGCAGCCACGAATAGAAACCGCTCTTCGACACCAGCAACGTTCGGCAAAGCACGGTGATTGGCCAACGGGCCTTCTGCGCGCTGATGAACGCGAATCTCATGCGTTCCCCTTCGCGAAGAAGGCCGTGGCTTTTGAGAGTATGTCGCGCTCCATCCGCAACACGCGGTTCTCCTTTTCCAGCTGACGCAGACGCTCACGTTCCGCCGTCGTCAATGCCCCAGGCGGGCCTTTGCCGGCATCGACCTTGGACTGGCGTATCCAGCCACAAAGGACCGAATGGGTCAGGTCGAGGTCTCGGGAGACTTGCGCGGCAGTCTTCCCCTCCTCGACAATTAAGCGCACCGCCTCTGCCTTAAATTCAGGCGTGAACGTCCGCAGCGCTCGCCTCGACTTCTTGGGCTTCTCTTCCATGTTTGTAGACATCCAGTACTCCTTCTTCTGGGTGTCCTCCAAATCGGATCAAGACCACCCTCCGTTGCTTCTCCTCGAAGGTGGCGATGCGTTTGAGCTCCTTCTCCCGCGCAACCTGGACGGAAGCTCGCACACGCACGAGCTCTGCCTCCTTGTCAGCGCGGCGCTTGAGCGTGGACGAGAGCTTTTCGTGCACGCCGGCGAGGTCTTTCAACGCACGCTCCAACTCACGAGTCTTCGTGCTGAGCGTGGACGTGCTCTTGGCCGACGCGATGGCGACCGTCAGTTGGGCCTGCTTCTTCGAGAGGTCGCCCTCCTTCTTCCGCAAGTCCGCCATCGTCTTGTCCAGCGCGGCCAGCTCCTTCGTCAGCATGTTCGCTCGGGATTCACTCATTCTCCGGACGAGCGTATCCGAGCCGTCAGCTCGGTGGGGTCGCGGGTTTCGCCGCCCTTCCCCGCCGGCCTCAGGGTCCTCGGGTGGAAAAGGATTTTGCGATCACGCTGCACGAGTGACGGATCGACGCGGGAGCCGCTCGCCCCATCCGAACGGGATGACAGATTTCAACCTACTGACCAGGAATGCAAAGGCGCTCCCTGGCGCGTGAGAATCGGCGCGATGATCCATGGTCGCTTCCGCCCAGCCGTTCAAGAGTCATTTAGGCGATTCCGCGTCGGCTACGGTGCTGCTTTCGCGAGGACGCTCGTAAGCGGTCCGCGCTTTCTTCCCCGAGAGCCATTTAACGAGCTGCGCCGCGCCACCGGTGTCGTCAGAGCGATGGCACAGCGTTATCGGCCGCTGAAACGGATAACCAGGCTCGTGAGCAGCGATGCCATCTATCTTGAGCACCTTGAGGTGAGGAGCCCCCTTAATCGCTCCGCGAGAGGAAAGGCCAAGCATCAAGCCGGAACGGGCGACGCGCCGGTGGACGTCCAGGGAGGAGACCTCCAGCGTGTTCCGAGACAAGGAGCCCGCGGCCAGGCCGAGCGCGTCGATGCTGCTGCGCAGATCGGTTCCAGCGGCAGGTAGAACGACGACAATGGCACTGCTGGCTCCTCCCAGCGCGCTCCAATCGCTGATCGCGCCTGAGACGACTTTGGTGAGCTGCTGCGAGCTGATGCTGTCGGCGGGAGCGTCTTCCCGGACAACGACCACGAGGGCGTCCGTGCCGACCTGCGTGCACGACACGCCCGGAGGGGAACGTGGAATTGGATTGAGCGTGCCCAGAAGATCAGCA
>JBQTKE010000471.1:0-6992 GCA_052386435.1 Myxococcaceae bacterium | reverse complement strand
AGGCAGCGAGGGAGAGGGACGCGATGCAGGCGGAGAGGATGACGTTTTTCATGGGGGATCCGTTCGTGGGTTCAGCGGGTTCAGGGGACCCAATTGCGACCGCTGTGCCAGTGGCTAAGTGCTTGCGCGGATTGCCTGTTGCAAAGGGGTGCGGCTGAACGGACACAGCGAAAAAGGAGGAACTGCCCGCGCAGCCACGGTGTCGCACCAGGCGAAAAGTAGACGGTCCCTCGTTGGAGTTCTTCCTCTCACGCAAGTACACGCTCCCATTCGTGTTATCGCGCGCTGATGCCGATTCCCCGCGGGGCGTGGTTGCTGGTCAAGGAGGTGGCGCGACATGTGTTGCGCCGCCCCGTCGTCGGGTTGGTCGCCTACGCGAAGACCCCAGACGGCCGCGTGGTGATGATCCGTCGCTCGGACACCGGCGAGTGGGCGCTTCCCGGCGGCACGCTCGAGTGGGGCGAGACGTTGCGCAGCACGCTCACACGCGAGCTTCATGAAGAAGCCGGAGTGGATGTGCTCGAGGTCGGCGAGCTGCTCGGCGTCTATTCGGATCCGAAGCGGGACATGCGCTTTCACGCGGTGACCACGGTCGTCGCCGCGACGGTCACGGAGCCGCGGCGCCCTCGGATGAACCCGCTGGAGATTCTGGAGGTGAAGCTCTTTAAGGAGTCGGAGCTGCCCGCCACGCTGTCTCACGCGATGACCGACATTCTCGAACGCGCGCGCAAAGGTGAACGTCACTGGGAATGAGCAGAGTTGAGCGCTAACGGCTGCTGACAAAAGGCGCCACCAGCTTCAGAGCCGAACGACCTCGCCTGTACACCTTGAAGTCGCTGTCCAAGGTGATGATGGTCGCGTTGTTGTCGAGCTCCGCCATTCGGACCAAGGAAGCATCCGCCACGGACATCGGCTGGTCAGAATACTTCGCCATCAATTTGAAGACGGCTGGGCTCTCACTCGCCAAGCCGAAGGTGATTGCCAAGTCTCCGGAGTGGATCAGCCCTAGAAAGGCATTTCGGCCGTTCCTCGCGCGACCGAGCAGATGCCAGGTCTCCGTGATGACCGCGTCGCAAGTCACCAAGGGCGCTTCGAACTGCTCCAGGGCCTTGGTCGACCACCCATGAAACTGATCGGCTCTGTCGATAAACGCGACGAGGGGGCCGGTGTCGACGATCCCAGCCCGCCTCACTTACCGAAACCCTCCATGTATCGAGGATTGGTCGAGAGATCGCCGGGGCCCTCGGCCACCCCGCAAAACTCCGCTGCGGAAGTGGCGAAGGAAGCGTGTTCGGACTGGGTATAAGCCTCTAGCGCCTCTCGGATGATCTCTGACTGAGTCGCTCCCTTCGACTTCGCCAGGCGCGCCACCCTGGAGCTCAGACTCTTAGGGACTTTGACGGTGAGAGTTTTCAGCCGTGACATGACGGAGTTACAATATGCAACGTGCGGTATTACCGCAAGGCAGTGAGGCCTACCGCAGCGTCACTGGGCATGACATCACGGCACTTCGGGGAGCTTCGCTGTGAGAAACGCCTTGGTTCCCTCTGGACTCTCGCATCCAATCCACCTCGTGGCACGTGAAGGCATCGCTTTCTGTCTTGGCCTTCGACGTTCGGCGAACGTTCGGCGTCGTCTGACCGTTCCCGAGGACGAGTCCAGCCATCGGAGTGGCTACTCGTAGCGGACCAGGTACGGCTTGAGGTCGAGTTTTTCGACTGTGCGCGCGGAGCTCATCGGGCGGGTCTTACCGATCACTGAGCGCTCCTGAAACGGACGATCGTGCAGCCCTAAGATCCACATGAAGTTCCCGACGCTCACCGGATCACGGCCGTCCAACGCGTACTTGTCATTGAGCCACGCGATGCGACGCAACCCATCCTCGGGCGTTCGGCTCCACTCGAGAATCTTCTTCCCCCAGAGCATGCGGAGGTAGTTGTGGATCGTTCCACGCTCGAGCAGCTCATGCTGTGCCGCGTTCCAAACCTCGTCCGCCGTCTCTCCCGTTTCCAGAATCTCGTCCGTGTAGATCTCGCGCTTGTCTTTGCGGTGCTCGTTCAGCGTCTTCTGCGCCCAGTTGGGCAGCGAGGAGAAGCTCAGCTGTTCCGGCAGTGAGGTGTGGAAGCAGTAGTTGAATCCCAGCTCTCGCCTCACCACCACCTGCTCAAAGAAGGACGCGACGGAGGGGTGCTTCTCGCCCAATGCATCGATCGCCGCGTGCACGGCCTCCAGCGAAGAGACCTGTCCGAAGTGAAAATAGGGGGAGAGCCCAGAGCTGTGATCGTCGCCCGGGTCGTCGCGACCTTCGCCGTAGCGTTCGAGATCTTTCTGAATGAACTGCTGGAGGCGCTTGAGTCCCGCGGCGCGGCCACCAGGTCGGTCTTCAATCGGCGCGACCAGGTGATCGATGGGGAGGGATTTGAGCGGTGGCGTCTTCGTGTCCGTGTCGAAGTCTGCCTTCGGCGCACGGGTGTGCTTCGGCTTCAGCGCCTTCGACAGTCCTCTGTATTCGGGCCAAAGCTTGTGCACCTTGGGCCGCAATGTGCGCGCGCCGATCTGTGCATCCGGAATCCGCTTCATCGGAATGACGCACGACGCGTCCATCGCGAACAGGGGCACGTCGATCTGCCGAGCCGCGCCGCGCAGATGTCCCGGGACAATGTACGTAGGGAAAAAGTCAGAGACGATCGCCGCCGCGCGCTTTCCCAGCTCGCGAAGGCGGTGACTCTTCTTGGTGAGGAGCTCGCGCCAGTACGTCACGCCACGCGCGTCCATTCCCGCCGCGACGTCGTCGTGCCCTTGGAGAATGAACTGGTGAATGCGGTCGGACGCGTAGGGATAGTCCGGGCGCAGCGCTTGATAGCAGACCACCGGCAGGCCCAAGTGGTTGCCCAGCGCGATCGCGGCGTCGAGCGCCGCGTTGTGCTCCGCGCGGTGGTTGATTTGGCACCAGTAGAGAACGAACTCGCCCTTTTCAGAGAGCGACGCCTCCTTGATGACGTGAACGCGGGCGGGATCGACTTGCAGCTCCGTCCAGGAGAATCCGGTTGGCATCGTGGGATTGCCTTACCACCGAGGAGGGGGCAGAAGGTGCCCATGAAAATCGCCACGTGGAACTGCAACTCCGTGCGCGCGCGCAAAGAGCGACTGTTGGGATGGTACGGACGATTGCGTCGCTACTTAAACGAACGTTACAAGTCCACCGAGTCCATCGTTGTCTGCGGAGACTTCAACGTCGCGCCCGAGCCGATTGACGTCCACGACCCGAAGCTCTGGACGTTCAGCTGGTGGGATTACCGAATGCTTGCGTTCCCGAAGAACCGAGGACTGCGCATCGACTACTTGCTGATGACAGTGCCGCTCTACGAGCGCTGCAAAGCCGTGGAGATCGATCGCGAACGTCGCAAAGGAAAGCTTCCGTCAGACCACGCTCCCGTTTGGGCCGAGATCTGACTGTCCTCGTCGTGGGTCCCTTTCCGACGCCACCCTTCACGCGCGCGAACCGTCAGGACCGGGATGAATTTCGAAGTGACGTGACCTGCCTGGCGCGGCGGGCGTCGCTAAAGGAGGGCGAACACCAGCCCACTAAGGCTCACGAGCATCAGCACGACCAACAGGCTCCACTCGGCGAGTCTTGGCCGGTGAAGATTGCGAACGCGCTGTGCTCCCAGACGAAAACGCTGCATGTCTTCCATGCGCCCTTTTGACAGCTCATTGGCTCGCGCGCGTTGCTCCAAATTCAAAGGGAGCCTGAGCAACACCTCACACGCGCGCCCGGCTAGGAAGTCTCGGCGCGGACCTTCGTCCGGCGGATCGGCGGCCAGTGACATCAGCGCCTCCGCGGTACCGACCAGGCGCAGTCGGTCGGTCACTTCGAGCAGCTTGAGCTGGGTCCAGCCCTCCTTCTCTTCCAGCAGCGCCAGGCTCAGCGCCCTCTCCAATTCTTGCGCGTCGTCGTGTGCTTTGAGCTGTTCGACCATTCGTTCGAGGGCCGCGTCTTGCCGGACCGCGCTGTCGTTGAAGTGAAAGCCTTGCGGTTCCACGTCGGAGAGCTCGGTTCGAATCTGCCTGGCCAGTGCTTCACTCATCGCTCTTCCTTCTCAATCCCAGCGCTTTCATCTTCTTGTAGAAGTGGCCGCGCTCCAGGTCCAGCAGCCGCGCCGCTTCTGTCACGTTGTCGCGCGTGAAGGCCAGGGCGTTGAGGATGATCTCCCGCTCCGCGTCTTCAACCTGCTCTCGGAAAGGTCGCTCGACTGGGCGGGGCGCTTCGGTTGAAAGGGGAGTGAGCGCTCCACTTGGCGATTCAGTGACGCGGATCAGCGGAGCTGTTGGTTGCGCCGAAGTCGCCGCGCGTGGTGGGAAATCAGCAGGCGCTCGTCCTTTGCCAGCCGGGAGCAGTTCGTAAGCCTCTTGTCCCGAGACAGTTGGACCCTCGCAAAGGATCGCGAGTCGCTCGACCAGGTTACGCAGCTCGCGAACGTTGCCGGGGTAGTCGTACGCGGCCATTACGCTCAGGGCTTCAGGCGAGAGACGCAGCGGCTTACGGCCGTTCTTCTGACACGCCTCTTGCAAAAAGGTGTCGATGAGATCCGGCAGATCTTCTTTGCGCTCGCGCAGCGCGGGGCTGTGCATGTGTACGACGTTGATCCGGTAGTAGAGATCTTCGCGAAATCGGTTCTGAGCGATTTCTTCTTGAAGATCCTTGTTCGTCGCGGCGAGCACCCGAACATCGACTTTCAAGGTCTCGGTACCGCCCACGCGCTCCAACTCTCCCTCTTGAAGCACGCGCAAGAGCTTGGCCTGCATCGCCGCGGGCATGTCGCCGATCTCGTCGAGGAAGAGCGTTCCTCCGTTCGCGGTCTCGAACTTTCCTCGTCGCGCTGTCACTGCACCCGTGAAGGCGCCGCGCTCGTGGCCGAAGAGCTCGCTCTCAATCAGCTCATGTGGAACCGCCGCGCAATTGAGCTTCACGAACGGTCCCTCCTTGCGCCGCGAGTTGCGGTGGATGGCCCGCGCGATCAGCTCCTTGCCCGTCCCGTTCTCGCCTGTGATCAACACGCGGCCTTCAGAGGGGGCGGTGCGCTTGATCAACGCGTAGATCCGCTCCATCGCCGCGCCTCGCCCGACCATCTCGAACTGACCGGCCTCCGCGCGCAGCTGCGACAGCTCTTCCACCGCGGCCTGGTGCGCGAGCACGTTGCGCAGCGCCACCAACATCCTCTCGCGCGAGATGGGCTTCTCTAAGAAGTCGCGCGCACCCAGCTGCGTCGCCTTCACCGCAGTTTCGATGGTGCCGTGACCGGACATCATGATCACCGGCAGCTCCGGTCGGACTTCTCGCAACCGACTCAGCGCGGTGAGCCCATCCATGTCGGGCATTTTCACGTCCATCAGCACCACGTCGATCGGCTTGGCGGCGATCACGTCCAGGGCGATCTGGCCGCTGTTGGCGGGGAGTGTCTGATAGCCGGCAAGCTGCAGGCTCTGACTGAGGGTGAGCAGGATGTTCTTCTCGTCGTCCACGACGAGGACGGTTTGACTCATGGCGACCTCGGGCGGACACACCTCGCTGTGGCCGGGCGGCCGCACTGAACCGGAAAGGGGTAGGGCTTTCAAGGGTTGGAGGGTCATTCGCGGTCCCTGTGCAAGCGCCGACCCAGCCACAGCTGCTGGAAGAAATTCTTTTGACTCGCCCGGAACGCGGCGGTACGCGTTGTGCTCATTTCGCAGGCGGGAGGAGCTCAATGAACAAGTGGGCGTGTGTCCTGGGTATTGCGGGAACCGTGGCGGTTCTCAGTGGCTGCCCCAAGCCGTACCCCAACTGCGACAGCGACACCGCGTGCGCCGAACACAATGAGGTCTGTGTTCAGGGGCAGTGCCAAGAGTGCGCGACGGACGCGAACTGCAAGCCGGGCTTCGCCTGCGAAGGCACCAAGTGTGTGCCCAAGCAGTCCTCTCGCGGCGCGGGTCTGGATGCGCCGTGCAAGAGCAACGGTGACTGCGCCAGCGGCAAGTGCCTCCGCAACAAGTGCGCCCCGGTGGACGCGTGCGTCACCAGCGAAGATTGTCCGGGTGGTCAGGACTGCACCGAAGGGACCTGCTCTTCCCCCAAGTCCGGCGGGAAGGGCTGCGATCTGGAGCCCATCCGCTTTGGTTTCAATGACGTGCTCCTCACCGGCGAAGCCCGCGGTCAGCTTGAAGGCATTGCCGACTGCATGAAGAAGCAGGGGTTCAAGCTCTCCCTGGAAGGTCACGCGGACGAGCGCGGCACGGAGGAGTACAACCTTCAGCTCTCCAACAAGCGCGCCGCGGCGGTCAAGAAATACTTGGCCGACCTGGGTGTGCAGGTCGCCAAGCTGGATGCGGTGGGCTACGGCGAGAATCGCCCGGTGGCCTCCGGCGCGAATGAAGACGCGTGGGCTGCGAACCGCCGCGTGGAGTTTAAGAAGAAGTAACGGCGCCAGACGTGGGGGAGGGTGCGCGCTGCGCTCCTCTCCTCGTCCCCAATCGAGGCGGGCCAATTCCTCGGACTCTTTCGGACGCGTGTTATGACTGGCCATCTCCTTCCTGCGGGGGATGTCCCAGAACATGTCCGAGCCACGGCAGTCGCACCTGGTCTTTTCGTGCGGAGCAAGTTGGTACGCCGTCCCGGCTGCTCGTTCGGCCGAGGTGGTCTCGTTCCCGGCGCTCACCCGCGTTCCCGGCGCCCCCGCGCACCTGCTGGGCGTCTTCGCTCACCGCGGCGAGGTCATCCCCGTCATTGATCTCGCCACGCTCACTGGCAACAAGCCTGAGACGACTAAACGCGCGGTGCTGGTCCGGTTGGACCGCGGCGTCCTCGCGCTCACCGCCAGCAAGGTCGCGGGCGTCTCGCTGATCGAAGGCAAACAAGATCCGTTGGGCACCTCTGGGGTGCAGGCACACCTGCGGGGTCCGGTGCAGGCCATGGGCAGCGACGTGGCGGTGATTGAGCCGGAGGGGTTGTTCGATCT
>JBQTKE010000470.1:0-30819 GCA_052386435.1 Myxococcaceae bacterium | reverse complement strand
AACCTGCGCAACACGCTCGCGCGCGGCGGCGGCGACGAGCACATGCGGACGCTGCTCCAGAATTACGAAGGGCGCATCGCCGACCTGCAGCAGCCGCAGCACGCCGAAGCCGCGCGTCCCACCGCGCTTCCCGTGGGAACGCCTGCGGCGAAGTTGGAGCTTCAGGTTCAAAATCTGCTTGAGCGGATCAAGCAGGCACGCGCGCGCGGCATGAGCGATCTGCAGATCGAAAGCATGGAGACCATGCTCGACGGTCTTCGCAACGGTCTGCGCGTGGCGATCGAGAAGCTGCCCGGCAGCGTCAACAAACCCGGCGAGCAGCCCAAGCCGAAGACCAAGCTTCAGGTCGTCGAAGAGACGATTCAGCGGCTTCAAGAAGAGATCGCGAAGTTTGGGAACGACCCCTCGGTGGGGCTGCGGATCGACTCGCGCGAGGTCATGCTGGCGGCGCTGGTGCAGGAACAGCGGCGTCTGCGCGAAGCGGGCGAGACCGGGGAAGAGCTTGTCCCGGTCGAGTCGGTCAACGCGCAGGAAGAGATCATGCAGTTGGAGATGGCGCTCGATCAGTTGGGCGTCGGCTTCGACCTGATGAACGACCCGCGCAAGGTCGAAGAGGCCGCGAAGCTGCGCAAGCGGCTCAACGAGATCAAGGGCAAGCTGCCCGCGGACGCGACTGTTCGCGTGGAGTCGAACGGCTACGGCGCGGAGTCACTGGAGGCGATCGCCACCGCGCAGACCACGCAGGTGAGCGCCAACGCGCGGGTCATCACTGATCCCCGCGTGAAGGAGATGCTGGCGCGGTACTTCGGCGACACCCAGGAGTTCAAGGGTGCGGTGCGAGACCCCAGCCTTCCCCGGCCGCAGCTCAATCGCGAAATGGCGGACGAGTTGACGGAAGATGTCGCCGCGCAGTTCCTGACCTATCTGCCGGGTGATGCCAACCTTCCTCCGGAGCTCAAGGGGAAGGTGGATCAACTCAAGCAGTCCGCGAACAATCGGTTGTCGCAGGCCTGGGACGAGCTCACCGAGCGGAAAGGTGGCCAAGCTCCGGATCCACAAGACGTGTTCGCGCACGCGAAGCGCGGCTTGAATCGGGACTTCCTCAAGACGGACGAGGGCGCCTTCGCGGTGATGCGAGACCTGCGGAGTCTGATGACCCGCGGTCGCACCGAGGGGACCATCAGTCAGCGTCAGTTCGAAAAATACGAGCAGTTCGTGAACACGTCTGCGCGCGAGTTGATCGATCGCGCGAATCCGATCCTTCACGCCAAAACCACCACCGGCAACCCGAAGGAAGACGTAGTCCTGGATCTGTTCAAGAGCGCGATCACCTACGCGGACAAGCAGCTCGCGAAGGAGCGCCGCAACGTGGGCGGGAACACTTTGGACCGACTCGCCGCGGTGGCGCAGCTGGGACCAGATCTCGGCGGGATCGACAGCAGCCGCAAGAGATGAGCGCTGAGGGGTTGGCTCTACCGCCGACACATGGATGTACGCGACCCCGAGCACCGTCCCGCGCAATTTAAGAAACCTGACCTCCGGCGCGTTGACTCCTATCGACCGAGCATGATTTGCGGAGCGGAATGCCCAACGCCACCCGCGTTCTCATTGCCCTGGTGCTTCTCGTCTGCGCATGTGGGGAGCGTTTTGAGGGGAGCGACGACGGTCTGATCGCGACGCACTTCCTTGGCGTCGCGGATGCACTGGCGCCGCTCAGCGCTGTTCCGGTACCCAAGCCGCAGGGAAGCGACATTGTCGACGAGGCCGCGGCGGTTCAACTGGGCAAAGCCTTGTTCTGGGACGTGCAGGCAGGGAGCGACGGGAAGGTTGCGTGCGCGAGCTGTCATTTCGCCGCGGGCGCGGACGGACGCACCACCAACACGCTTCATCCCGGCCCGAATGGTCTGTACGAGACGGCGGGCGTCACCGCGCCTGGTCAGAACGCGCCGCACGGAAATTTGGCGCGAGATGATCGCTGGGGATCTCAAGGCGTCGCCACCGCGGCGTTCCGTGCGCTGGCGTCAGGCACGGCGGTCGAGGACTGCCTGACGCTGTTGGACCCCCTCTTCGGAAGCGAGCGACAGGTGACCTTGCGCAACACCCCCACGGTCATTGGCGCGGCGTTCTATCGGCAGCTGTTCTGGGATGGCCGTGCCAGCGACACCTTCAACGGTGTTGATCCGTTCGGGGCGAAGACCTCCACCGTTGCGCTTCAACAGCAGGCGGCGCTCGCGTCACAGGCAGTTGGGCCGCCGACGAACAGCGTCGAGATGAGCTGCGCCAATCGCCCCTTCAACGGGCCGCTCAGCTTGGCGGAAAAGCTGCTCGCGCGAACACCTCTTCAGGAGCAGGACGTTTCGCCCGCTGACAGCGTGCTCGGTCTGCTCAGTGCATCACCCGCCACAGGATTGAAGCCGACCTACCGCGCGCTCATCGCGGCGGCGTTCGGTCCTGCTCTGGCCCAGGACGCGGAGAACCAATTCTCTCGGATCTGGGGTCAGGCGATTGCCGCCTACGAACGCACGCTGATTCCGGATCGGACTCCGCTGGACGCGTTCCTGCGTGGTGACACGCGGGCGCTCACGGCGTCGCAGCAGCGAGGCCTCACGCTCTTTTCGGGAAGCGCGGGATGCATTGAATGCCACGCGGGGCCGGAGCTCTCAGATGCCACGGTCCGCTTCGCCTCTGTCCATGGGCTCATCAACGAAGATGGCGGAGACCAGGGGTTCCACGCGATCGGCGTGCGTCCTGTTGCCTTCCGAGATCCCGAAGACGTGGGACGCGCGGATCACTCGATCAGTGGATCGACGGTGGACCGCGGCGCGTTCAAGACGCCTTCCCTTCGCAACGTGAAGCTGACCGCCCCGTACTTCCACAACGGAGGCAAAGCCACCCTGAGAGACGTGACGGACTTCTATGCGCAAGGCGGGGAGTTCCGGAACCCGTCCTCGCGCGTCAAGGCGATCATTTTCTTGCCGGGAGATCAGGACGCGTTGGTGGAGTTCCTCAGCGAAGCGCTCACTGACTGTCGGGTCGAGCAGGAGCAGGCACCGTTCGATCACCCATCTCTGGAGATCCCGAATGGACCCTCCTTGAGCGCGGTGGGAGCAGACGGTCGAGGCGCCTGTCCCTAGCAGTGCGAGGGCCTGAGGCGTTCGTGTTCCGGAGCCCTTGCTCAGGCCTGGAGCGTCGCGGAGCTTCTCCGGGCTTGGTTGAAGACCGAGCCTTGAGCTAGACCTTTGGTGCTAGGAACAAGGCCGTCATGGCCAAGCCCAATTACTGGATCATTAAGAGCGAGCCGAGTGTCTATCCCTACTCGCAGCTCCAGTCCGAGAAACGCACAAACTGGACGGGGATTCGCAGCTTCGAGGCGCGGAACAATCTGCGCGGAATGAAGAAGGGCGACCTGGCGCTCTATTACCACTCGGGTGAAGGGAAGGAGATCGTCGGGGTCGCGCGGATTGTGAGCAGCGCCGTCGAAGATCCCACCGCCCCGGGCGAGGACTGGTCCGCGGTCGACGTGGAGCCGGTGGCGACGTTCAAGAGGCCGGTCACGTTGGCCACGGTGAAGAAGACGGCCAAGCTGAAGGATTTCAAATTGGTGACGCGTTCTCGGCTGTCCGTAGCCCCGGTGACGCCAGAGCAGTTCGAGCTTCTGCTGAAGATGGGCGAAACCAAGCTTCCGCGATGATCACGCTCGCGCGACTGGAAGGCTTTTATTGGGTCGCGCGGATGCAGAGTTACGCGCGCGCGGCTCGAGGGTTTCCGTATCCGATCACGCAGCCGGGCGTGCACCAGCAGGTGAGCCGGCTGGAGGAAGAGATTGGCGCAGTCCTCTTTGAGCGGGTGGGAAAGGACAAGGTCATCCTGACCCCCGCAGGGGCTCGGCTCTACCAGCACGTTGCGCCTTTCCTGGAACAGCTGCCGAGTGTTGTTGCCGAAGCGCGCGGCGGGACGGTGGGCGGGACGTTGCGGGTTCACGCCGCGGGGCTCCCTCTTCGCGGACTGGTCCCGCCGTGGTTGCGCAAACTGCAGACCAAACGCCCCGACATTCACGTCGAACTGACGGAGATGCCCCAGCCGGATCTGCAGGCGCTGCGCACCGGCGAGACGGATCTTTTGATCGACTATTTGGAAGACGTTCCCGGGGACTTCTCCTCGCAGATTGTCGGTACCGTGCGCGCGTTTCTCGCGGTTCCCTCTGGGCAGAAGTCGGAGATGAAGAGCGACGTGCCGTTCATCGCGTACAAGGCGGATGAGCGACTTCGCGCCCTGCAACTGCGGACGCTCGCGGAGCACGGCGTCAGCTACACCAAGGGCCCTACCGTGGGCAGGAACCAGATCCCCAGGGCCGTCACACCCATGGAAAGTGCGAAGGAGATCCAAGTCTGGGCGACCCACGCTGAGCTGTGGCTTTGAGGCAGGTTCGGCGACGTCATGAGCTTCTCCGGTTCGAGTTACTAACCAGAGTATGGCTGAGCGCTCAATCAACCCCAGTCACATGTTTATCTTCGATCGATAACGAATAGTCATTAACCCAACCTGCAAACCCGCACGTTCTCAGCTGCGAATCGCGCGACGCGGTGCGATGACCTACGCGTGGCCATAGAGGCCGGGGAGCTCGGTGGTCGAGCGCGGTGGGTCTACCAATCCGCTGTCTTCGAATTAGAACTCGGCGGTCGCACGGGGGTCTACGAGCCCGCTCTCTTTGATCTTGTAGAGGAGGGCTTTGTAGCTGATGCGCAGCCTGGTCGCGGCTTTGCGCTTGTTCCACGCGGTGCGCTGTAGCATCGCCAAGATTGCTTCGCGCTCCGCCAGCATCGCCGCGCGTTTGCCGATGTCTTTCAGCGACATCTCAGCCTCGGGGATGGTCGAAGGCGGCGGTGGTGGCTGGGGGAACGAGAAGGGATTGGCGTAGACACCCGCGCGGTTTCGCGGATCGACCACGGAGTTCACGCCGGGGTGGCTGTCGACGACGTGAACCTCTCCGCCACCACCGTAGGCCGTGGGGAGCGAGGGCGCGCTTCCCGGGATTCTCCCTCCCGCTCGGATCTCCTCCAAGACCAAATACGGATCTTTGAGCACGACGAGCCGCCGCACCATGTTCTCCAACTCGCGCACGTTGCCGGGCCAGTTGTAGTCACTAAAGGCCTGCAGCACTTCGGGCGGGAGCTCTGAGATCGCGTTCTCGTAGCGGAGGCCGTACTTGCGTAGGAAGTGCTCGACCAACGGCAGCACGTCCTCGCGGCGATCGCGCAGTGGGGCGATTCGGATTGAGACGACGTTGAGGCGATAGAAGAGATCTTCTCGAAAATTGCCGAGCTCGATCTCTCGCTCCAGCTCGCGGTTGGTGGCGACGAGCACCCGCGCGTCCACGCGCACGCTCTTCTTGCCACCGACGCGGAAGAACTCTTCGTCCTGCAGGACTTGGAGGAGCTTGGCCTGCAGGCGGATCGCCATCTCACCGATTTCGTCGAGGAACAGTGTTCCTTGATCGGCGAGCTCGAACTTGCCGGGCTTCTCCGCGGTGGCTCCGGTAAACGCGCCGCGCTCGTGACCGAACAGCTCTGACTCCAAGAGCTCCGCGGGAAGTGCCGCGCAGTTGATCTTGATGAAGGGTTTGTCCTTGCGCGCGCTCTTCTCGTGAATCTCTCGAGCGATCACCTCCTTGCCAGTCCCCGACTCACCCAAGAGCAGAACGGGCACGTCGGTGTCAGCAATGCGCTCGACCAGTGCTCGCGCGCGCCGCATGGGAGGCGACACGGAGACCAGCTGTCGCGGTTCGTCTCCGCCCACGACGAAGCGCGGCTGCACTTCGATCACAGTCGGCGCGGCGGCTCGACCCAACGCACGGGTCAATACATTCCGCAGCTCGTCGTTCTCAAACGGCTTGGCCAGATAGTCCGTCGCGCCCAGCTTCATCGCGCGCACGGCGTCGTCCGCACCGGAGAGACCGGAGAGCACGATCACGGGCGCGATGCCTCCGTTGGCTCGGTACTGGCGCAGGACTTCCAGTCCACTGAGCTCAGGCATCACGACGTCCAGCAACACGGCGGCGTAGTTGGAATGCGAGAGCAACTCCAACGCCTGTTGTCCGGACGAAGCGACTTTGACCTCGTACCCCGACCCGGTCAGGAAATCGGACAGGTACTGCCGCACTGACTCTTCATCGTCCACCACCAACAAGGTGTTCTCAGACATCGCGCGCCTCCCCCTTCCCCGCCCACTTCACGCCCGCCAACATCGCGTTCCGCGCGCGAGACCTTCCCAAGTCCGACAACGCCGCTTCCAACAGCTGCAGCGGAGTACCGGTGATGTCTGGGAACGAAACGGTCCCCAATGAAAACGCGAGGCGATCCACCCGCTGCGCTTCCAGGCGCTCGGTGAGTCGTCCCAACACTGTGGACACTGATTCCGACGGCGCCTTCGCCAGCAGCACTGCGAACTCGGTGGGAGAGATGCGCGCGGCGAGGTCCGCTTCCCGCACCGTCTGCGTGAAGGTCGCGGCGGCACAGGTGAAGGATCGCTGAGCTTTCTCGGTGCCCCACAGTCGGCGCAACCGAGTCAGTCCGTCGATTCGCGCGACCAAGATCGAGAAGCTGCCGCCGTAACGCTCGCAGCGGCGCAGCTCGGAGGCCACGGCCTCCATGAAGTATTCGCGCGTCTTTAGTCCGGTGAGCTCGTCGCGCAGCTGCGGCATTCGGAGATCGGCGCGCTCAATCGCGGCGCGTTCGATGGAGCGCTTGAGGTTGACGTGGGCAATCAGCTTCGCCGTCAACTCTTCAACCGCGACGGGCCGTTCGAAGACGTCCAACGCGTAGCCATTCTGCATCACGTACGTGCGCGAGAAGGAGTCCGCCTTGTCCACCAAGTAGAAGAGCGGGAGCGCGCCGCCGGAAACGAAGCGCAGCTGCTTTCCAAGCGAGATCTCTGCGAACTGCGGGGCGGTCGTCGCCAACAAGGCGACATCCGGCCGAAAGTAGCGCGCGAGTGGGAGGGCGGCCTCCGCGCGGGTGAGCTCGACGACGGTAAGGCCCGAACCCCTTAGGTGAGCGCACACTTCGTTGAGCTCTTTACCCTTGGGATCCACGACCATCACCCGCGCCCGCTCTGGGCTTCCCGTCTTGGCTCGCTTCGTCGCCACCCCGACCCCATTCCTGGGAGAAAATTTCCTGGCCCGCGTCAGCCGGCCGACTCCCGAAATTACAGACCTGCTGCTTTCGCTTCCGTCTGATCCCTGCGTTTTTCCTTTGGGTGGGAACTGCCCTACTCCCCAGTGTCCTCCGGCTGAGCAACCTGCATGCCAGGCTGCCGACAAAGCCTCCTCAGCACCGCCTCCGCCTCCACGCGGTGCTTGAATGCCTTCTTTCCGGCAATGAAGACGACCGGAATGTCGTAGCGGAAGCGCTCGAACAGGGTCGGGTCGGCCTCGATGTTCACCTCCACAAGCTCGAAAGGAACGCGGCTGCGCACCTGCTCAAGAATTTCCTTCGCCTCCTCACAGAGGCCACAATCCGGCTTCGAGTAGATCTCCACTCTCATGCTGACCAGAATCTCCTGAATGCGAGGGCTCCACGGCGACTTTTCGACGATGCCGCTGAAGGACCTCGTCGTCTATCTGGGGAACAAGCGCGCCACGGGAACCATCCAATTAGAGCGCGGGATGATCAAGAAGTCCGTCGCGTTGCGCGATGGCATGGTCATCAACGCCAGCTCCAACCAACCGCGCGAATATCTGGGCCAGTTCCTGATCAACCTGGGGCACATCTCGGAAGAACAATTCAACAAGGCCTACCAAACGCAGAAAGAGACGCGCGTTTTCCTGGGCAGGATCTTGGTGATGATCAACGCGGTCTCGGAAGAGAACGTGCGCTCCACGCTCTCGCTGAAGTTTCGAGAGACGCTGCTTGAAGCGTTTCTCTGGGAAGAAGGCACGTTCGATTTCAACTCCACCGAACCGCCGGAGTCGTTGGAGGGCTTGGACCTGGCGATCGACCTGCTCGACATTCACCGCGAGGGTGAGTTCCGTGAGACGGCGTGGCAAGCGATCCGCGGCGCCTTTCCGCGCGGCGAGCTGAGGCTGGCACTCAAGGAAGAGAACATCCCCGAGCAACCGAAGCCGGGCAGCTTGGATGAGCGCCTCTTCTCAATGATCCGCGACGGGCGCTGCATCGACGAGATCTCGCTCGCCCTGCACGCGACGGACTTCTATCTGTATCAGCGCCTCTACGCGCTCTATCGACTGGACGCGGTGGAGGTGAGCGAACCGGAGGTGGAGATCTTCGACATCCCCGCCGGCAATCCGGTCGTCGGCGACGACACCAAGCCCGGAGACATGCTGCGCCGCGTGCGCGAGCTGCTCGACGCGGGTGAGTCGAAGACCGCGGAGGCGCTCGCGCGACGCGCGCAGGAGATCACCCCTTCTCCCGATGCGTCGCTGCTGCTGCGCGAGGCGGAGACCGCATTGCTCGAGACGTTGCGCAAACATCTCATCGACGGAAATCTCGTCCCCACGCTCAAGGTGCCCGCCGCCAGCCTCAAGAGCATGCAATTGAGCGCGCAGGAGCGGTACCTGCTCTCACGAATCGATGGAAAGCGCGAGCTCGCCGCGATCGTGCACGTCTCTCCGCTGCATGAGCTGGAAGCGCTGAAGTTCTTCGATCAGTTCATCAACAACGGGCTCGTCGAAATGGCCGTCGCCAGCTGACCTTCAGCTCTACTCCGGCCGAACCACCTTCGAGCCGCTGCGTGCAGACACGCGGTTCGGGTTCTCGAGATAGAGCCGCATCGCCTCACGCGCCACATAGGTCGCACGAATACGCCACTTCGGCTCGTTGACGATCACCGCGGCCACGGCGATCTGCGGATTGTCCTTCGGCGCGAAGCCTACGAACCAGGAGTAGTCGCGAAACGGATTTCGATCCGCCAGCGTACCGGTCTTGCCGACCGCGCCGCGCACTCGAAACCCGCGCTCGCGGAAGATGCGCCGCGCGGTGCCGGTGGTCACGGTCTCCTCCAGCATCTCGGTCAGCTTGCTCGCCACTGCCGGCGTCAGGACCTTGCGCGGGGTGCTGCCGGCGACGTCCTTCTCGAACAACACGGGTGGGCGCCATTCCCCTGCGTTCGCGGCAACAGCAGCCAGCAGCGCACCGTGCAGCGGAGAGAGGTAAACGTCGCCAAACCCCGCTCCGGTCGACGCGAGCTCAAACGGCGTCTCTGGAATCGCCGCCATCGACACATCGGCGGGCACCGAGAAAGGCATGGGGCGATTGAAGCCGAACTTCTCGGCCACCTTCCTAAGAACAGCGGCAGTGAGGTGCCTCTGGGTGAGCTTGGCGAAGATCACATTCGCGCTCGCCCCGAGAGCCGCAGCGAGAGTCATGCAGCGACCATCGCGTTGGCTGTCCTTCAGAAGCTTCTCCGAGAGCCGCCGCTTGCCGCCGTGAAAACACTCGGTCTGGTCGGGGCTCAGACCGGCTTCAAGCAGCGCCGACGCGGTGACGATCTTAAAGATCGAAGCCGCGGGATAGATCGCCTTGGTGGTGAGGCCTCGCAACGCCGGGTTGCGCTCCGAGTGCTCCGCCATCGCCAGCACCCTCCCCGTCTTGGGATCGAGCGCAACGATCGCGGCGTACGGCGTCTGGTAGCTGCGCAGCACCGAGGTGAGCTGATCCTGCAACGCGGGTTCGAGCGTGAGCGGCTCGTCCCTCCCGTTCTCACGAACGACGTAGACGCCGCCGACTTTCCGCGCACGCCCGATGATGTCCGCATCGCGCGAGAGACTCTTCGCGGTGGCGATGGGCGCCTCGACACTGCGCTTGGGCACCACCACCCCATCCGCGCGCTGCTCGTCCAGCGTCTCCAGCTCCTCCTCGTAAGCATTCTCCGGATTCGGC
This sequence comes from Myxococcaceae bacterium, assembly GCA_052386435.1. Taxonomy (GTDB): domain Bacteria; phylum Myxococcota; class Myxococcia; order Myxococcales; family Myxococcaceae; genus JBQTKE01. The sequence goes on along the minus strand of JBQTKE010000470.1, from coordinate 20,923 downwards.
GCCGTCGAGGTCACGTCGTTGGCGGTCACTGGCGCAACGTGCGACGCGTCCGGCGCGGATCCGCCCATGACCGCGCGAGGCTCTATAGGTCGCGGAGCAATCGAGCCGGGTTCCGCGGCGCTGGCCGCGGTGGTGCTCGCCAACGTGGCGACAATCCCCACGCACGCGACCGCTCCGAAGAGCAGGTGCCAAGACCACCGTCCGAAGAAGTGGGGATTCACCGTCCGGATGCTAGCTTGAAGTGGCGACCGGTCAACGTGCTGCCCGCTACTCGACAGCCCGCCCCAAGCGCCTCAATTCACTGATCTCGTCGAGCAGATCCTCAGCCCAGAACTGAACGTGACTTCCCGCTTCCTCCGGGTCTTCCGCAGCCTCACGCAGCGCCTGTTCTCCGCGCACACAGGAGAGCCGAACCAGCGTCTCCGCGACCTCGTAGCGCACCCACTTGTCCGAGTCATTGAGCAGCGGGGCGATCGCCTCGATCGCGCTTTCACCGGAGATCTGGCCCAGTGCCGCCGCGGCCTGAATTCGCACAGCCGCAGTCGCATCCGTGAGCAGCGTCTTCAACGCCGCGGCCTCGGCGGGACCGCCGATTCTACCGAGCGTCCGCAGGGCACGCGGACGGATCTCCACGGGCCCCGTCTGCGCCGCGCGAAGCACCTCACCCGCAGCGGCCGCACCCCAATCACCCAGTGCACGCTCCGCCGCAATCGCCACCGCGCCGTTGTTCTCCGCATCGCCGAGCGCGCGCACCACACCCGCAAGCGCCCGCGCGTCCTTCACCTTCGCCAACGCGCGCACCGCATGCAGCCGCACCGCGGGATTTGCGTGACCCAGCGCGCCGATCAATGGCACCACCGCGGGCGTGCCCAGCTCCACCAGCCGCAGCTCCGCATCGACACGCCAGCCCTCTTCAGAAGATGCGAGGCGCGAGATCAGCACCTGCGGAGTAACCTGTTCCCCCATCGAGACACCTCTCCATTCTTTGGTGGCAGCCGGAGCAAAACCGCTTATAGCTGCGCGAGCCTTGGAAAGCCTTCGTGAGATCCTCACCCTTTGGTCCAGCGAGACGCGCCGCACGCTTCGCAGCGTCCGCGCGTTGATCCTGCTGCTCCTTTACGCCTTCTTCACGCTCGTGGTGATGCAGCTGAGCGGCTTCTTCAGCGGGATCACGCCCGTCGGTCCAGATGGCCAGCCCTTCACGGGCGAGATGGGCGAACAGATGCGCGCCCTCGCCATCACCGTGCTCTTCCGAGCCGACCCGCCCATGGTGGAATCGCTCTCCCAGATCCCGCTGGCGATCCTCTTCACTTTCAAAGCCACCCTCTTCTTTCTACCCCTCTACATCGCGATCATCGGCTTCGATCAGCTCAGCGGCGAAGTGGTGAATCGATCGATTCGCTACACCTCGATCCGCGCGCGCCGCAGCTCGATTCTCCTGGGTAAGTACCTCGCGCAACAGAGCGTGCTCGTCGTCCTCTCGCTGCTCGTGGACGCCGGACTGCTGGTCTATGCGCGTTGGCGGTTCGAGGATTTCGCGCTCTCCACCCTCTTCATGGCGCTGGGCAGGCTCTGGCTGGCATCCATGGTGTTCTCGCTCACCTACGCCGCGCTGACCGCGCTTCTCTCCGCGTTGATCCGTCAGCCGGTCGTGGGCCTGGTGACGAACTTCCTGCTCCTCCCTCCCATCCTGCTGCTGTCGTGGCTGCCCACCGCCGTCGGCGTAGAGATGCGCAAAGGCATTGGCGCCGCTCCTGTGGAAGAGATCGTCACCTCACCTGTCGCGTACCTCCGCTACCTCTCGCCTTGGTTTTACGTGGACCACCTTCTTCACCCTGCGGTCGGTGAGTGGCTGATCAGCGCCGGCGCCCACCTGGGCTTCGCGGGGCTGTTCCTGGGCCTTGCCTATGTCGTGCTGCGCTCGAGGGACCTGTGAGCGAATCCGCGATCGAGCTGGTGAAGGTCACCAAGGCGTTCGGCCCGCGCGTGGCGGTCCGAGACGTCTCGCTCAAAGTTCCCGTGGGCAGCTGCTACGGGCTCATCGGCCCCAACGGCGCCGGCAAGACCACGACGTTCTCCATGATGTGCGGCTTCTTGCGCCCTTCGTCCGGAGAGCTGAGGGTCATGGGAACGCAACCGCTCAGCCCCGGCGCACTCAAAGGAAAGGTCGGAGCGCTGCCTCAGGACGCGGTGCTGCCGCCCTGGGCGCGCGTGGGCGAGCTGCTGACCTTCTGGGCCAAGCTGTCCAACATTCCCAACCCCGAAGCCGCAGCGCAGGACGTCTTGGCCCGAGTGACCCTGAGCGAGACCTGGAAGATCCGCGCGAACGCGCTCTCGCACGGCATGGCCAAGCGGGTGGCGATGGCGCAGGCGCTGCTCGGTGAACCGCCGGTGGTGCTGCTCGACGAACCCACCGCGGGCCTAGACCCCAAGATCGCGGCGCACGTGCGTGACCTCATCCGCAAGATGAAGGGCAGGCAGACGGTGGTGGTCTCCAGCCACAACCTCCAGGAGTTGGAAGAGCTCTGCGACGAGGCGGCGATTCTCGACCGGGGTGCGTTGGTCTCCGCCAGCACCATGTCCGAGCTCACCTCGAAGTCGGATGAGTTCAGCGTGCAGATCGCTCGGGGCGAGGTGCCTCTGGATCAACTCCGGGCTCAGAAGTCCGTGACCGTGGTCTCGCTCGACGAGAAGAACCAACTCACGGTGCGTTTCGCGGCGGATCAGGCCAAGCCCGAAGAGGTCATCTCGCAGACGCTGCAGACCCTTCTGGGGGCGCGCGTCCTGGTTTTGAGCGTGACCCGAGGCAAGCGCTTGGAAGAGCGCGTCCTTCAGCTCACCTGACGGGTCTGAAAAAACTCCAGGCGCTGGTCTGAAAATTCTCCACTCCGAAGTGTTTTATGCCTGGCACTGCCCGGCAAATACGTCCTGCTGTGCGCCATTTTCGCAGGCCGACCCGGGATGGCACCTCGGTTGCTCTGTACCCCATCGAGGAAAGGAGGATCGATGACAGAGCTGCGCAAGAGTTTCGGAGCTCACCTCAAGCGGCTGCGCACGTCGCGGAAGCTGACTCAGGAGGATTTGGCGGAGCGTTCGGGTCTGGCCGTTGATTCTATTCGCCGGATCGAACGGGGCGTCTTCTCGCCCTCTCTGGATACGCTGTCGAAGATCACGCAGGGACTGCAGATCTCTCTGCGCACCCTTTTCGACGGGGTAGAACGGAACAAGTCGAACGTCGTGCAGGAGCTCTGCGACTTCCTCAGTCACAGGCGTTCCGACGAGCTGCGCATTGTCGAGCGGGTGATCCGCGCGCTGCTCGACGGTTAAGCGAAAAATCGAAAAATGAAGAGGCCGCTTCCGGCCTCCGCAGAGAAGCGGGGGTTGGGAGCGGCTTCGGTGTTCAGTTCAGTCAGGATAGAACAGCGGCTCGCGCTGACCGACGAAGCGGTGGATGGCCTGCGAGACTTCGGGGGCCAAGTTCACAAACTGAATGCCCACGCCCGGGAAGATCTCCGGCGTGGCGTCGTTCACTTCCCGGATCCAACGGACCACGCCCTTCACGTCGAGCTTCGCGCCCCCTGGGAGCGAGAACCGGAGATCCACTTCCGTTCCCTGCTTCAGCGTGGCGACGGTGGCGACGAAGATTCCGCCTTCGCTCAAGTTGGTGGAGAACCCGGTGAAGAAGTTCGAGTCGCTGGTCATGTCGATCGCCGCCTGCATCCGGACGCGGGCGTTCTCGCGACGCTGCAAGCTGGTGGCCGGCGCGGGTTCTGCGACTTGGGCTCTCTCCGCGGCGACCTTCTGCTCGGCGTCCACCCGCGAAGCGAGAGGCGAGCGGCCCAGATCGGCGTGAGCAGTGGCACGCGCCGGCGCAGTGGGAGGACGTGCCGACTCAGCGAGTGGCGCAGCGACGGGAGGCGGGGGGTGCGCCGCTTTGCGAGCCGCTCCTTCGCGGACTTTCTTCTCCGCGACCGCGAGCGACGCCTCATCCGCGGAGAGCTGCGCGTGAATTCGGGTCACCTCCGTGGCGAACGCGGCCAGCAGGTGGCGCGACGACTCACTCGCGGCGAGCCGAACTTTCACCGCGTGCTCGCGGGCCGCGCGCGCCTGTTCCACGGGCTCCATCAGATTCAGCGCAGGCACCGCGTTGCCCTCCGCGCGGTGGGCGATCGCCGCGGCGTCCGGAGTGGCCAGCGCCAGCTCAACCGCGGCAGCGCGCAAGCTCTGCAGGCGGCGGGTCAACTCCGTGGCGGCGGTCTCGAGTCGAATCGCTTCGCTCGCCCAATGCAGCTCCGCGGCAGTGACCTCCTGCTCAGCGCGGCGCAGCTCCGCGTCCGCATCCGGCGACGGGGTTGGAACGTTCTGCACGACGGTGGGACGAAAGGCCACAACACGCTCCTGCTGCGAAGAGAGGGACAAGGCGGACCGGAATAATCAACCCCCATGCCACGCCGAGTCGACCGCACACCCCTCTCCGGCCGACGGTTTACACCCCACGTTCACGGGGTTCGACCGACCCCGGGGGGTTCTGCGGACCCGTGTGGCCAGACTTACCTTCACGCCCTTGCCACACCACCGCCTCAGCAGGCAGCTGGCTAGTGGTCCAGCCCGAGCAGCTTCTCGAGCGTCCGTGCGTCCGCATCCGGAAACTTGTATTGCCCCATCTCCGCCAGCGTCACCCAGCGGTGGTCGTGCACGCGCAGGTGGCGGATCTCCCGTTCGTGCGAAAGCAGACGACAGCGGAAGACACGGAAATCGATGTCGTAGTTCGGATACTCGTGGTGCAGGTACATCACCTGCTCCCCGACAGTGACGTTGATCCCCATTTCTTCGCGAAGCTCGCGCGAAAGCGCCTCTTCGTCGGATTCGTGCTCCTCCACGCGGCCGCCCGGAAACTCCCAGAGCAGAGGCAGCGAAGCGGAGGGCGGGCGTTGGGTGATCAGGTAGCGACCCTCTTCTTTTTCCAACATGGCGCCCACGACGCGCACCTGACGACGGCTCATCAACGCCTCCCTCTAAGGAAAACGCTTCGTGCCGAGGGCGTAACACGCCTCCACCGGCCGCACCAAGAAACGCCCATTACAGGTTCGCGGTGTACGGAAACCGGAAGTGAAATTTCACGAAGGGCTGCCCCACGTGAAAGATAGATTGATTGAGCGGGCCGAAGCCAAACGCGCCCAGCTTCTGCGGCACATAGAACTGGTGGGCCCAGCCCAGGCTGATGAGGAAGTTTTTGGTCACCACCACTTCGGCCTCCAGCTTCAGGTCGATCCCCGGCCGAATGAAGTGGGTGGTGGGGAGCGTGTCGGAGTGGAAGAAGAGGTACGTCAGGAGCAGTCCGGCGGAGAGATCGAGACGACCGCGTCCACTCCCGCTCGCCAATGGAACGCCGAATGAGAGCGGACGCCAAGTCACCCCGTACATCCCGTTGCCGCGGACCTTGGGCGAGATGATCAACGCGTCCGGAATGAAGATGGACGGTGAGAACCGAATCTCGTCCATCGACGCCGCGGCTTTCTGGTACTTCGCCGGAATGCGGTTGCGGTTCTTCTGGATCGTCTCGCGATCGATCACCGCTTGGACGTTGAGCTTGAGCCCCCAGTGCGGGAGCCAACCGCGCTCTTGCATCACCGGGCCGAAGACGAAGTAGCCGGCCGGACCGATGCCCACGTCCGCGGGAACCGTGACAGCGGCGGCTTGGGCCGTTCCCGCCATGAGCGTCAGCAACAAAAGCACTCGCACGTGGAGCTCCTGAGGAAGCGTCGGGTCCAAGACTGCGTCAACGTCGGGTTCAGGGCGATCAAATTCATCGTCCCGCCGTCTGGTGCTTCCGTGTCGGAGGAACATGAACCTTCACACGCACAAGGCGCTGTTGCTCTTCTGGTTGGGCTTCTTCTCCCTCTGCTTCGCTGAAGCGGGCTTGCCCTTGAGCTTTTGCACTCAGGAAACGTGCGCGTACTGCTTTGCATGCTTCGCGGGAGGAGGTCTGCGTCGAGTGCGCGCCCCATGGCTTCCATTCACTTCCTCGGCGCGGCCGGGACGGTCACCGGGTCCAAGTTTCTTCTCGAGCACGACCTGGAGAAGGTGGAGTTGGCGGCGTAGCTGCGTGTAGGGTGCGCGCCAAAGAGCCACCGCCTGACCGGAGTACGAGATGAGCCGCGTGATTCGCGCCCCCCGTGGAAATGAGCGCACCTGCAAAGGGTGGGTTCAGGAAGCGGCGATGCGGATGTTGATGAACAACTTGGACCCTGACGTCGCGGAGCGGCCGGAGGATCTGGTCGTCTACGGCGGAACGGGCAAGGCGGCGCGCGACTGGCCCAGCTTCGAGCGGATCGTGGCGGCGCTCAAAGATCTCGGCGACGAGGAGACGCTGCTCGTTCAGTCCGGAAAACCGGTCGGCGTGATGCGCACGCACAAAGATGCGCCGCGGGTGTTGATCGCGAACTCGAACCTCGTCGGCAAGTGGGCCAACTGGGAGCACTTCCGCAGCCTGGAAGCAAAGGGGCTGATGATGTACGGCCAGATGACGGCCGGGTCGTGGATCTACATCGGCACGCAGGGAATTCTGCAGGGCACGTACGAGACGTTCGCGCAGGCAGGACGTACGCATTTCGGCACCGCGGATCTCGCGGGTCGATTGGTCCTCTCCGGTGGCTTGGGCGGCATGGGCGGGGCGCAGCCTCTCGCGGCGACGATGAACGGCGCGGTGTTCCTGGGTGTTGAGGTGGACGAGTCGCGCGCGCGTCGTCGTGTGGAGACGCGTTACCTGGACGTGATCGCCAAGGACCTGGATGAGGCGCTGCGGCTGTGTGACGAAGCGAAGGCGAACAAGCAGGCGAAGTCGATCGCGGTGATTGGCAATTGCGCGGACATCTATCCGGAGCTGGTGAAGCGCGGGATCAGGCCGGACCTGGTGACGGATCAGACCTCCGCGCACGATCCACTCAACGGCTATGTGCCGCACGGAATGTCGCTCGCGGAGGCCATCGCGCTGCGCACGAAAGATCCGGACACGTACGTGCGCCGCTCTCGCGAGTCGATGGCGGTGCAGGTCCGCGCGATGCTCGACTTCAAGCGGCTGGGCTGTCACGTCTTCGACTACGGCAACAACATCCGCGCCGAGGCGAAGCAGGCCGGCGTGGAGAACGCGTTCGACTTTCCCGGCTTCGTGCCGGCGTACATTCGGCCGCTCTTCTGTGAGGGCGCGGGGCCGTTTCGCTGGGTTGCTCTCTCAGGAGATCCCGCAGACCTTCGCCGCACGGATCGCGCGGTCGCGGAGCTCTTTCCGGAGAAGGCGGCGCTGCAGCGGTGGCTCAGGCTCGCCGCGGAGCGCGTGGCTTTTCAAGGACTCCCCGCCCGCATCTGCTGGCTGGGCTACGGCGAGCGTGAGAAGGCCGGCCTTGCGTTCAACGAGCTCGTCCGCAAAGGCGAGGTCAAAGCGCCCATCGTGATCGGTCGCGATCACCTCGACTGTGGATCGGTCGCCTCTCCGAACCGCGAGACAGAAGCGATGAAGGATGGCACCGACGCGGTGGCGGACTGGCCGATCTTGAATGCGCTGGTCAACGCGGTGAACGGAGCGTCTTGGGTGTCGTTTCACCACGGCGGCGGCGTGGGCATGGGCTACTCGCTCCACGCGGGGCAGGTCATCGTCGCGGACGGAACCGATGAAGCCGCGAAGCGGATCTCGCGCGTGCTCACGTCAGATCCCGGGATGGGCGTGCTCCGTCACGTGGACGCGGGCTACGACGAGGCCATCTCCGTGGCGAAGGCGCGCGGGGTGAAGATCCCGGGCGTCACGGTCTGAATGCGTTTTGATCTGCTCGTTCGAAACACCTCCGAGGTCCTGACCTGTCAGGGTCATCCCACTGAGCCCGCGGAGCGCGCGCTCGCGTCGATCTCACGAGGAGCGATCGGCATCACCGATGGGAAGGTCGCCTATCTGGGCCCCGACACAGGCTCGCTCGACGCGGAGAAGGTGATCGACGCGCGCGGCGCGTTGGTCGGCCCGGGCTTTGTGGATCCTCATACGCACTTGGTCTTCGCGGGAGATCGCTCGCGCGAGTTCGATCTGCGCAACCGCGGCGCATCGTATCTGGAAATCGCACAGGCGGGCGGAGGCATCGCCAACACGGTTCGCGCCACGCGCGAGGCGGCGGAGGAGCTGCTGGTTGAGCTGGCGCGGCCGAGATTGCAGCGGCTGCTCGAGATGGGTGTCACCTGCGCGGAGGTGAAGACGGGCTACGGGCTGTCCGTGGAGCACGAGCTCAAAATGCTCCGCGCGGTCAAACGGCTGGGACAGCTTCAAGCCGTTGAGCTGCTTCCCACGCTTCTCTGCGCTCACGCGATTCCTCCGGAGTTCGCATCAGATCGTGCCGGGTCCGTCGCGCTCTGCGAGAAAGAGATTCTCCCCGCCTGTGCAGCACAGGCGCGGTTCTTCGACATCTTTGTGGAACAAGGCGCGTTCACGATCGACGAGGCGAAGCAACTCTTCGTGGCAGCGCGCGCGCATGGGCTGATTCCTCGACTTCACGCGGACCAGATCACGTGCGGCGGAGGCGCTCAGCTCGCAGCGGATGTTGGAGCGTCATCCGCGGATCACCTGGAGAACGTTTCCCAGGAAGGCATTCGCGCGCTCGCTGAAGGAGGCGTCAGCGCGGTGCTGGTCCCAGTGGCGACGCTGTTCCTCCACCAGCGCCCCTACGCGTCAGGTCGAAAGCTTCGTGAGGGCGGCGTCAACGTCGCGCTCGGCACCAACGTGAACCCGGGCTCCGCGATGAGCGAAAGCGTTGCGCTCACGCTTGGGCTGGCCTGCCTCGAGAACGGGCTCACTCCTGCTGAGGCTTACTGGGGAATGACCCGCGGCGCCGGTATCGCGCTTCAGCACGCGACCGCTGGAAAGCTCGAGGTGGACGGACCCGCCGACGTGGTCGTCTTCAATTGCCGAGAGGTCGGTCACCTGCCCTACCACCTCGGCATCAACCACGTTCACACGGTGCTGAAAGCCGGACGCGTTGTGCACAGCGGCGCGAGCGACCTGCTGCTCTGCGACGCGTGATCAGAGATCGCCAAGCTCAAAGCACCGCTGCCATCGGTAACGTCCGAGCAAGCATCACTCATCTCCCGGCAACGGTGCCATGTTCATGTATTCGCCACGCGCTCAGCTGAGCTTCAAAACGGAATTCCGACGCCGACCTTGACCCAAGGAACACCGCCTTCAGCGCGCAAGAAGACTCCTCCGATCTTGTAAAGCAGACCCACAGCAACGATTGGATAGCCGTAGAGGCCTGAGTACGGAGTGAGTCCAAGACCGGTGTAGCCCCAATAGCCAATGCCGAAACCGGCTTTGCCGTACGCGGCGAACTCGGGCGTGATCTGGAAGTTCCATCGACCTTCAACGGCGGGAACGAAGCTCACTGCAGGACCGAGGTGGAAGTTCAAGTCGAAACCAAACTCGATATCCACCCAGTCGTTCAGCGTGGGAATGAATCCCTCTTTGACGATGGGCACGCTGAAGCGCGGCGCAAGTCCGAATCCAATCCCAAAGAACGGCAGGCCCACAAACCCGGAGAGCATCATCGGCCGGTCTTTGACCGATGTATCGAAAAGCGCTCCTGGCTTGCGCGTCACACTCTGTTCGCCATCACCTGACGGGGGTGCTTCGTCCTGCGCGAACACTGGACTCGACAGCATCACGGCGGCCACCGTGAACAGCGCCAAACCTCGTTTCATCAGTCCCTCCCGGATGGACATTGACGTCGTGAGAAGAGCCCTATCCTGCCCTACAGGCCACACCCTCGTACGTCCAAAGTGCGGGCGAGGTTGGGAAGGAGAGACCCGTCCGGGTTAAAAAGAGGGACATGTGCCGGCTCTTCGGCTTTCGCTCCAGTGAGGTCGCCAAGGTCCACGACTCCCTCGTGCTGGAGCGGAACTCGCTCCGAGTGCAATCGCGAAAGCACAAGGACGGCTGGGGCATCGCCAGCTATGTCCGGGATGGAACGCCGGAAGTGGCGCACGGGCTGGGTCCCGCCCACGCAGACCCGGAATTCGAACGGGTGAGCGGGCTGCTCACGGCGAACACGGTGTTGGCGCATGTGCGTTTGGCGACGGTCGGTGATGTGGTCCGCGAGAACGCCCACCCCTTCATTCACGGACGCTGGGCCTTCGCGCACAACGGTACGCTCTGCGGCTTCTCGCGGCACAAGGACGAGATCGAATCTCTCATTGCGACGCCGCTGCGCACTCGAATTCGGGGCGAGACGGATTCAGAGCGCTGCTTCTATTTTTTCCTCTCTCAGCTTCCGGACATGAGTGGAAAGGATGTTCCTCTCGAAGGAGTCGCCCGCGCGTTGGCTCGAACCGGAGCGCGTGTCTGCCAGCTCACCCCAACTCACGGACCCACCGACAAGCCTTCCGCGTTCACCGCAATCGTCACGGATGGCGAACGGATGGTCGCGCTGCGCTGGAACCGCTCGCTCTATTTCTCCGAGCGCAAACGGCGCGCGGAGTCTCACGGTGCGAGGCCGCAATACGGAAGTCGGCTCGCGCAGATAGTCATCGCCAGTGAAGAGTTGGAAGGTGAAACGCACTGGCACGAAGTTCCAGAGGCCGCACTCGTTGGCGTCGACCGCGACTTCACGCTTCACTTCTGGCATCAACGCGATCTGCTCTGAAGCGACGCCGCGCGTCTCAGCGCGATCTGCTCCGACGATCGTCACAGCACGACCACCAGTTCCAGTCCGGACATCAGCCCGAGGTGCGGACCGCGCTGAACCTGTTCGCCCACTTCAATGTTCCGCACCACCGGATTGAGCAGTGACAGTCCCAACCAGAATGAAGATCCAATCCGCACGCGCGCCTGCAGGTGGACGCGCGCGAGCAGCGAGACAGGACCACTCGGCGAGAACCCCATCTCGAAACCCACGCGCACCCAGAAGCGCGATCGGACATCCAGTGGGACGCGCGCGCCTACTTGAAAACCTCCGGTGACGGCATGCGAGGGAGAGGGGCCCTCCCACGACACCACGTGACGCGCGCTGGCCATCAGCTCGAGCAACTCGGAAAAGAGCACTCCCACGGACACGCCATCGACCAGAGCTGGAGCTCCGAACGTGTCGAACACCGCGTCCGCGGATGCCACGACGGAGACGAAGCTGCGTTCGCGAGCACGTTCAGAGAAGAGCGCGTTGTCGCCCGCGGACGGCTCCGTGTCCAACCCTGCCGTCAGGGGCAGCGCGTGGGGAAACCCGTCCGCGGCACGCGCGGGCCCGCTGTGCAGCGACACCGCCGGCAACAACACCGTTGGGATCAACCACCGGAGGACGACACCCGCGCGCATGGTGCCGCGAAGCCTACGTCAGTGCCGGCCGAAGAGCGCATCCAACGCGCCCGGTGGCTCAATCTGCACGCTCTGCAACGCTTCCCAAGGGAGAAACGCCCGCTCCACCAGGTAGCGCGGCGGCGTGTCGGTGCTGGTCAGCTCTCCCGCGACCGCCGCGAAAGGAACGACGGCCGTTGGGTCCAACACGTCGACGGACCAGCGCGCCCAGCGCAGACGATCCACGTAGTACGACAGCTGCTCGAAGATCAGCCCCAGCGCCGCCGAGGGATAGACCAGCTCGAGCGCGGAGAGCTCGGCGAAGGGCGTCTGGTGTTCGTTCCATGTCAGCGCTGTTTCGTCGTAGGAGATCCCAAGATCGCTCAGACGACCCGCGGTGAGGAGCTCGTCCTGACCGCTGAAGACGCGGGTGAGTGCGTGGCACGGTTCAATCCACTCACGTCGTTCGCGTTCGTACTTGGTGCGCAGACGGCCCGCGGAGTCGCACCCATCTCGGATCGCCCGGAAGATGACGGAAGTGGGGCGGTCAATGCGGATGACCGCGCGTTCGCGGTTGGAGGCGTCCTCCGGCACCTCGCTAAGCGTCCAGTGCAGGTATTCGCCCAGCGAACCCATCAGGCGCCGCCCGGCGTAGGTCGCGACCTGCACCGAGCCATGCTGCTCAAAGCTCGCAGCGTTGAAGCGCGCGCCGGGCAGAAAGAACCACCGGCCCGAATGCAGCACCTGGCCCAACTTCACGATGCCGTCCACCAGCGGCCCCGTCTCCCACAGCTCAATCGCCGCGATCGCTTGGATGGGAAGCGTCTCCTCCTCTTCCGAGCGCGCCACCCACGCGCGCCCCTCGCAGTACGGACCCACCTCGCAGTGGGCTGCGCCTTCTGGCGGCAGCCTGGGAATGAAGCCGCACGACTTGGGAATCTCCACCCCGGGAACCCATCCGGTTCCTGCGGTGCGCATTGTCACCCAACCACGCAGTGTCGGCGTCAGACAGCTGTGATCCAGCCGCCCTTGAATGAGCGGGGCGTCGCCATTCACGAAGACGCGCACCTGCGTGTCGCACTGCGCGGCCGTTTTGCAGAGCGCCTGAAGCGCGTAGAGGAGCTCCGCGGTGGGTTGCTCAACTCGAATCGACTCGATGGCGCTCAGCTCCGTCGAGCGCACCACGGACAACCCTCGATCATCCGTGTGCAGCGTCTTCGCCGGAACCCAGGTCGACCAGCCCGACTCCGTCTGAAAACGAAGCCGCGTCTCCGGCGCCACCCTCACCTTTCCGACCTCCGTCTCCAGCGTGAAGGGCGCGTCACGCTGAGCGGTGCGAAGCTTGGAGAGCTCCGAGGAGAGCACGGTGTAGCCGCTCCTGCCTGCGGGGCGACAGCCAGCGAGGATGAGGCACGACAACAGGAGCGCTCTCATGGTCCCAGCCAGGCTTCCAGCAGAGTGACCGGCCGAGGTCCCACCGCACGGATGCGAAAGCGCCGCCGGTTGTCGTCGATGGTCGAGAGCTCAATGCGCAGATGCTCTTCGGGGCATGCGTGGGCGATGCGGTCAACCCATTCGACGAGCAGCGCCCCATCGCTTCCCACGAGATCGTAGAACCCCGTCGCGTAGAGCTCGTCCGCGTCGCCCAGTCGGTAAAGATCCGCGTGGTAGAGCCGAATCCTGCCGTCGTACGGGTAGATAATCGCGAATGTGGGGCTGGCCACCTGCTCTTTGGGAACCTGCGCGCCCGACGCCACTCCGCGCGCGAACTGCGTCTTCCCCGCGCCAAGCTCACCCATCAGGCCGACGAAGTCCCCCGGTTGAAGCAGGCGGCCCAGCTTCTCTCCCAACACGTGGGTCTCTTCCGCGCTGAAGGTGTCGAGCGTCCGGTCCCGCGCCGTCACCATGATCAACCCAGCTCCGAAAGGATTTCCGCGCAGCGGCTGGTCATCGCTTCCACCGTGTCCAGACATCGCAGAGGCCCTGCAGCAGATCAGATGCAATCAGCCCCCGCTGACCGGTCCTCTGCGCGACGAGATCCCCCGCGAGGCCATGTGTAAAGACGCCAACCGTGGCCGCATCCTCCGCGGACATTCCCTGCGCCAACAAGCCGCCGAGAATTCCCGCCAACACATCGCCCGTTCCTCCGGTGCCCATGCCGGGATTGCCGGTGGGATTGATCCGAACACTCCCGTCGGGAAACGCGATCAACGTGCGAGCACCCTTGAGCACCGCGATGCCCTTGCCCACCGCCAAGGACTTCGCTGCCGCCATGCGATCCTTCTGCACGACTTGCGCTGACTGCTTCAGCAGCGTGCCCGCCTCCCCCGGGTGGGGGGTCAGAATCACCGCCGACTTGGCGCGCTCCAGCATCTTCAGTTCCAGCGCGTTCAACGCGTCCGCGTCGAGCACGCACGGTACCTCCAGCTCTTCAAGCAGCGCCGCCAACAGCTTGCCGGTCTCTTCTCCGCGCGGAATGCCCGGGCCGATCACCAACGCCTTCTTGCCGTCTACCGCGTCGAGAAACGCATTCAGATCCGCCAGCGCAAGCGGCCCCTCGTCCCCGAGCGCCTGGCCCATCAACTCGGGACCGTGGGCCAAGGCTTCCGCGAGTGCCTTCGGACGCGACGCCAGCGTGACCAGACCTGCTCCCGCGCGAAGCGCCGCGAGTCCACTCAGCCCCGCCGCGCCGCTCTTGCCAGGACTGCCCGCGACCACCAGCAGATGCCCGTACGTTCCCTTGTGGCCGGACGGGTTCCGCTCCGGAACCAGTGCCCGCACTGCGCTCTCTCGAAGCAGGAAGGCGCCCGGACCGGGGAGCCCCTCCACCGCACGCGAAGGAAGCCCAATGTCCGCGACACGCAGCTCGCCGCACGCATCCGCGCCGGGCTCCACCACTTGCCCACGCTTGAGACCAAAGGCGACCGTCACGTCAGCGCGAACACAGGGTTCGAGCAGCTCTCCACTGTCGCTGTGCAAGCCAGAAGGAACATCCGCGGCAACGACCTTCGCCCCCAGCTTCCGCCAGTGCTCGATGCGCTTGATCGCCTCTGCAAAGGCGCCTTCGGGTGGACGCGAGAGTCCCGTGCCGAGCAGTGCGTCGATGACGACGTCGCCCGTTGCGACGGCATAGGTCGCGGGGATCTTCGCGAGGACGAGTCCCTGAGCCCGCAGCGCCTGAAGGTTCCGCGCGGGCTCTCCGTCGAGCTTCTCCGGATCGGCCACCAGCTCGACATGAACATCGCGACCCGCGCTCGCCAGCTTGCGTGCGGCGACGAGACCATCACCCCCGTTGTTGCCGCGTCCGCACAGCACCAGGAAACGCCCCGACCGCGAAGCCCGCTCCAGTGCCTCATCCGCCAGCGCGCGGCCGGCGTTCTCCATCAACAACGCGACTGACGATCCCAGCTCGTCGCACGCGATCCGCTCTGACTCGCGCACCTCCGCGGCCGTAAGCACACGCGGAAACGAGTGACCGTCGGCGTGGGCGTTAGAAGAATGTGATTCCTTGAATGAAAGCGTCGCCCCTTTGCGACGCGGAGCGGCCTCAGTGTCTTCAGGGGGCGTCCAGGTTGAAGCGGGCTCGCCGGGACCTCGACGGTGCCGGATCACAGTGCGCTTCATCGGACGGGCCTCCTTCAGACGTTGTTCATCAGGGCCACCATCTCGCGAACGGCCCGGTCGAATCCAACCAGAACCGCGCGGGCGACGATGGCATGTCCAATGTTCAGCTCATCGATCTCGGTGATGGCGGAAATCGCACGCACGTTCTCGTAGTTGAGCCCATGTCCGGCGGCGACGCCCATGCCCAACTTGGCGGCGCTCTTCGCGGCATCGACAACGCGAGACAGCTCCCGCTCGCGCTCGCGCTCGTTCCGCGCCTCGCAATACCGACCGGTGTGGAGCTCCACCCGATCCGCGTTGCACTTGTGCGATGCGCGGAGCTGGTCGAGATCTGGATCGATGAAGAGCGAGACCACAATGTCGCCGTCTTTCAGGTTCTTCACCAGCTTGGCGATGTTGTCGCGCTGGGCGGAGACGTCCAGCCCACCCTCTGTGGTGAGCTCTTCGCGGCGCTCTGGAACCAGCGTCACCACGTCCGGTTTGTACTCGTAGGCGATCTTCACCATCTCCTGCGTGGCCGCCATCTCCAGATTCAGAAGCGTCTGGCAGGTCTCACGCAGCACGCGCAGATCGCGGTCCTGAATGTGGCGGCGGTCTTCCCGCAGGTGAATGGTGATCTGTCCCGCGCCGGCCAGCTCGGACATGGCCGCGGCAGTGACGGGATCCGGATACGTCGACTTGCGCGCTTGCCGAACCGTCGCGACGTGATCGACGTTGACTCCAAGTCGCTGTGACATGCCCCAGTGCTATCAGCTTCGCGCCGCCCTGAGGAGTTTTCGTCGGCCAGCGTTGGTCATCCCGCGAGCGCCCTCACCAGCACGTCCGCGATCTCTTGGGCATACGCCTTGTTCTTGGCGGCATCCGGCCCCTCGATCAGGACGCGGGCCTTGGACTCGGTGCCGGAGAAGCGGACCAGGACGCGGCCGTTCTTGCCCAGCTTGGACTCCACGCCCTGAATGGAGCGCATCACAGTGGGGAGCTCGCCCAGCTCTCGCTTCTCTTTGACCACCACGTTGAGGAGCGTCTGAGGAACAGGTTCGAAGATGGAAGCCAGCTCCGACACCTTCTTCTGCTGTCGGCAGAGGACGGCGAGAAGCTGCAGCGCCGCGAGGGTGCCGTCACCGGTGGTGGCCTGATCGAGGAAGATGAGATGTCCGGACTGCTCACCGCCCAGGTTGTAGCCGTTCTTGCGCATCGACTCGACGACGTAGCGGTCGCCGACGCGGGTGCGAACCACCTTCACGCCCCAGTTCGCGACGGCGCGATCCAGACCCATGCTGCTCATCACCGTAGCGACCAGCACCTTCTTCTTGAGCTCTTTGCGCGCGACCAGCTCACCGGTGCAGATCGCCATGATCGCGTCGCCGTCGACGACTTTGCCATTCTCGTCCACGACGATCAGCCGGTCCGCGTCGCCATCCAGCGCAATGCCCAGGTCCGCGTTGTGCTTCACCACCGCGCGGGCCAGGTTCTCCGGGTAGAGCGCGCCGCACTTGTTGTTGATGTTCTTGCCGTCCGGAGAGACGCCCAGCGAGATGACCTTGGCGCCCAGCTCCTCCAGAACATCCGGGGCGACCTTGTAGGCAGCGCCGTTCGCACAGTCGACGACGATGGTCAGTCCCTCGAGGGTGAGCTCGCGCGGAAAGGTGTTCTTGAGGAACACGATGTAGCGCCCGCGCGCGTCTTCCAGGCGCACCGCGCGGCCAATCTTGGTGGCCGTGGGACGGAGGTGATCGATCTTCCCGCGGAAGATCAGCTCTTCGATCTCCCCTTCCGTCTCGTCCGGTAGCTTGAAGCCGTCGCGCCAGAAGAACTTGATGCCGTTGTCCTGGTACGGGTTGTGGGAGGCGGAGATCACCGCGCCCGCGTCGGCGCGCATGGAGGTGGTGATGTTGGCAATGCCCGGCGTGGGAAGCGGACCCACGAGCGCGACGTCCACGCCCATAGAAGTGATGCCTGCCGCGAGCGCCTGCTCCAGCATGTAGCCGGAGAGCCGCGTGTCCTTGCCGATGATGACGCGGTGTCGGTGGTTGCCGTTGCGGATGAGGTACGCCAGCGCGCGCCCCAACTGCATCGCCATCTCGACAGTCATGGGGTGGACGTTCGCCACACCTCGCACGCCGTCCGTACCGAAGAGTTTCTGCGCCGTGATGCTTTCGTTGGGGTTCGAGCTCATTCGCAGCATGGTTTAGCCCGAAACTAGGGACCGCTCGAGGTTGGAGCAAGCACAGACCCGCCCCAAAGGTCGCCTCCTTCACGGGCGAGCCGAATCGCGTCGGCAACCGCGAGGGCATCCTGGGCCTCCGCAACGTCGTGTACTCGAACGATGTCCGCGCCTCCCATCACGGCCATGGCCGCCACGGAGCCCAGCGTCGCAGCGAGTCGCTGGGTGGCAGGTTTTCCGCCCGTCAAATGCCCCAGAAACGCCTTCCGACTGGTCCCTACCAGAATCGGGAAACCCAGGACCCGCAGGTCCGCGAGGCGTCGCAGCAGAAACAAGTTGTGGCCGAACGTCTTCCCGAAGCCGATTCCTGGGTCGATGAGGATTCGGTCGCGAGGAATCCCCGCGGCCAGCGCGCGTTCGGCCCCTGCGGAGAGATACGCAATCACCTCCGCCACCACGTCGTCGTAGTGCGGCTGCTTCTGCATCGTGTCCGGCGCGCCCTGGATGTGCATCAAGCAGCAAGACGCACCCGCGGAGACTTGGGCCAGGCGCGCGTCTCCCTGAAAACCGGTGATGTCGTTGACGAGTGAGGCGCCCGCCGCAAGGGCTTGTTCGGCGACCTCGGCCTTGCGCGTATCGATGGAGAGCGGGACGTCCACCCGCTCGCGCAGACCTTTGAGCACCGGCAGCACGCGACGCAGCTCTTCGTCGACACTGACCGCCGGCGCGCCTGGCCGCGTGGACTCGCCGCCGATGTCGAGAAAGGACGCGCCCGCCTTAGCCAACGCTTCGCCCTGAGCGATCGCTGCACTCGGGTCGATGAACTTCCCGCCGTCGGAGAAGGAGTCAGGCGTGACGTTGATCACTCCCATCACGTATGTGCGCTCGCCGAGTTGGAACGAGGCTCCGCCCACTTTGAAAACGTTCGATCGCTCCGGCCATCCTGCGGCGTGAATGGCCTCAGCCAACCCGACAAATCCCGAGATTCGCGCCTGTTGAGTCGCGCGATCGATCTGCTCCCGACGACCGCTGAGCAATGCCGCCCCAGGACGCCGCTTGTCGTCGCCAGGAACAAACTGAGGAAACTCTTCCCGGCCCGGCGCGTCTGTCCCTTCACACAGCCGTCGAAGAAATCTCGCGTCGTCCAACGACAAATCCGTCAACAACACCTGCGCGTGGGGAAGCTTCTCCGCCAAGTATTCCTGCGCGGCAAGAGGAAGACCCAACCTCGCGAGGATGAGCGCGAGATCGTCGTAACGATCACGAGACAGCGCACGTGCGAGAGGCGTCGTCATTGCGAGCCTCGTAGCCTGCTGGTGGTCGTCAAACAAGCCACCGCGTCTTTCGGGAATCAGAAGTGAAGCGCTGCCGTGAGGGGAGCGAACAAGAGGGATTACCCTGACAAGACAGTCCGCCCGTCAGAACAAATCGTCCACCTGAACCAGAGAAACACGATCGCGCTTGGCACGCGCCTCGAGGGCATTCGAGAAGCCGGCTCGCGCGCAGGATGGCATCAACCCGTGAGTATTAAACCTATGAGTTTACAAACTATAGGTTTAACTATCCGGTCGGGGACGCCCGCGGCCACACCTGGGCATCACCTTGGTCAGGCACACAAACGACGACGGCCCGCGACTCAATGAGTCCGGGCCGCCGGTAACATTCAAGAGCGGTGCTTACGCCTTGCTGGGGTCCAGCTTGGGCAACCCCTCGAGCGCGTCGAGGATCTTCCGCTTCTCTTTCTTCTCCAGCTTCGGCGGCGCGTTGATGCGCGGAGGCGGACGCTCACGGGTGATGCTGCCACCCTGGATGATGATGTTGATGTCCTCAACCTCGAGCGTCTCGTATTCGATCAGCGCGTCCGCGATCTTCTTCAGCACTTCCATGTGCTCGACCAGCAGCCTCTTCGCCTTGTCGTAGCTGGACATGACGATCTCGCGCACTTCGCTGTCGATCTGCCGCGCGGTGTCTTCGGAGTACTCGCGTCCGGACGAGAAGTCGCGGCCGAGGAACACTTCGCTCTCCGCGCTCCCGAACATGAGAGGCCCCAGCTTTTGGCTCATGCCCCAGCGGCAGACCATCGCGCGCGCCAGACCGGTCGCGTGCTGGATGTCGCTGGAAGCACCAGCGCTCATCTCGTCGAAGATCAGCTCTTCGGCGATGCGGCCGCCCATCAGCATGGAGAGCTGATCCAACGCGGCCTTCTTGTAGAGGTTGAGCTTGTCTTCCGCCGGGAGCGTCTGAGTGAGGCCCAGCGCCTGACCGCGCGGAATGATCGTGACCTTGTGGAGCGGGTCACAGCCAGGGAGGAGCTTGGCGACCAGCGCATGTCCCGCCTCGTGCACGGCGGTGATGCGCTTCTCCTTCTCCGACATGATCATGGATTTGCGCTCTGGGCCCATGATGACTTTGTCCTTGGCCGCCTCGAAGTCGCTGGTGTCCACGCGCTCTTTGTTCTGGCGCGCGGCGAACAGCGCCGCCTCGTTGACCAAGTTCTCCAGGTCCGCGCCGGTCATGCCGGGCGTTCCGCGGGCGATCTGCTCCAGCTCGACTTCAGGCGCCAAAGGCACGCGGCGGGTGTGAACCTTGAGCACTCCCAACCGACCACGTAGGTCCGGACGGGGCACCACGATACGGCGATCAAAACGACCGGGACG
This sequence comes from Myxococcaceae bacterium, assembly GCA_052386435.1. GTDB lineage: Bacteria > Myxococcota > Myxococcia > Myxococcales > Myxococcaceae > JBQTKE01. The sequence goes on along the minus strand of JBQTKE010000470.1, from coordinate 1,161 downwards.
CTGCAACGCGGGATCCAGCACGTCCGCGCGGTTGGTGGCGGCGATCAGGATCACGCCTTCGTTGGACTCGAAGCCGTCCATCTCCACCAGCAACTGGTTCAGCGTCTGCTCGCGCTCGTCGTGACCGCCGCCCAGACCGGCGCCACGGTGACGACCGACCGCGTCGATTTCGTCGATGAAGATGATGCAGGGGGCGTTCTTCTTCCCCTGCTCGAACAGGTCGCGCACGCGGGACGCGCCCACGCCGACGAACATCTCCACGAAGTCAGAGCCGGAGATGGAGAAGAACGGAACGCCCGCTTCACCCGCGACGGCCTTCGCCAGCAACGTCTTGCCAGTGCCGGGAGGACCCATCATCAGGACGCCCTTGGGGATGCGGCCGCCCAGCTTGGTGAACTTCTTCGGGTCCTTCAAGAACGCGATGATCTCTTCCAACTCTTCCTTGCACTCGTCAATGCCGGCGACGTCCGCGAAGGTGACCTTGTTGTGGCTCTCGGAGAGGAGCTTCGCCTTCGACTTTCCGAAGGTCATGGCTTTACCCCCGGTACCCTGGAGCTGGCGCATGAAGATGATGAAGATGCCGAAGAGGAAGACCACCGGCAGCCACTGACTGACAATGCTCAGGAGCAACCCGTTCTGCTCGGGATCCTGAATGCGAACCTTGACGCCGAGCTCCTCCAGTCTGGGAACCGCGGTGTCCGGGCCGATGCCGGTCACCTTGAACTTCTCGCTCGAGTCCTTGAATTGGCCTCGGTAGATGTTCCCCTTCACGACGACAGAGTCGACCTTCTTCTGAGTCACCTTCTCTTTGAACTCAGTCCAGGAGAGGTCCTTCTCCTCATCACCGTGGCCGGAAACGAATTGATAGAAGGCAACGAAGAGGCCGATGAGGATTACCCAGAGGCCGATGGTCTTGAAACTTGAACGCACGTTGTTCCCTCAAAACCCTCGCAAAAACCGCTTTTTAGACAGCCTCAGTCATCAGCTTCGAACCGAGGACGGTACCAGCAACAACGAAGAGCCCTCAACTATTTTGCCTGCTGCCAACGACCCGAACTCTATAACGGAACAGCCAATCCCGCGCTCGTTCGTCCCCAAGCGTGCAGGCGACGAGGTAGGTGGTAGGAGCGCACGTGACACGCTTCGGCAATACACCGACTG